>DUSB01000072.1 GCA_012840625.1 Syntrophomonadaceae bacterium | reverse complement strand
GCTTTATGCCCTGCTGGTCTGGTGTATTGCTGCGACTGGAATTTATTTTGCCTGGCAAAGCTTGATCTAGAAAAAGGGGAATGAAGAATGAATAATGATACAATAAAATTTATCAAAGATTTAAGCCTGCGTTTTTTCCTGGGAGGCAGTGCGGTGGCCGGATGCTATCTCCTGCTGTTGATCATCCCCTGGAAATCAGTAGCGGGCATCTTTGCAGCCTTTCCGGCGGTCATGATTGCGGCCGTAATTATGTCTGGCTGCTTTGAAGGAAATGATCATGCCGCGCAAACGGCTTTTGGAGCTACTGCAGGTATGCTCGGCTGTACAGTATGTGTTATTACCGCTGAACGCACCATGCACTACCTGCAAAACTGGCCACTGGCTCTCATCTTTTCTCTGATCGCTTGGTTTATTAGTTCTGCCTTTTTTATAACATTGATGAATCGTTACTTATCGAACGAATAGTTCCCTGCTATCAGTCCACCAGTTCTTAATATCAGGTTGGTTTTTTAGAGGCTGAAACTAAGCTGAGGGCTACTGTTGCATGCGCTCCAGCTGCTACCTGAAAAAGGACAAGATAGTGGAATTAATGATTGGATAGAGAGCTACAATAAAAATAAATAAAATTTAAAAAATGGATTCCCCTGGTCACACCAAAGGAATCCATTTTACCTTATATGCAGGTTAACAAATAGGCGGCATAAGCGGTTGCCGATCCCACTATCACATCGGTAGGATAATGAACACCCAGATATATCCTTGATAAGCCAACCATTGAGGCGATTGAATAAGCAACAATTCCCGTTCCCGGTATGGTACTGGCTAAAGCAATGGCCAACGCAAAAGCAGTACTGGTATGACCAGAAGGAAAAGAATATTTACAATTAGGGGGATGTTTAGCTATTACATTCTCAAACGTTTTATAAGGACGCGGCCTGTTAACCAATCTTTTTACCAGATGAACCAGCAGCTGACTAAGCAGTAAAATAAACATTATGCGTACAGCTAATTCAGCCAATTCCTTACGACCGGTTAGAAAAAGAGCTGCTGAAACTAGGCAGGCAAAAAGCAGGGATCCCATCTGAGTTACCAAAACCATGATAATATCCATTATTAAACACTGCATACGACGGTGCAAAAAGAAAAATAAGCGGACATCCTGTTTTTTAATATAATGAGCAACAGCCTGCATTTCCAGCCCTCCTTTACCTTTAAAAAGGTCTCTTTTACTTTAAATCGCTAGCGTTAGCAGGAGTAGTATATCATTTTTTCCGACAGGTGGTAATGTTTTTTGCAAAATCCAGAGAGCCAGATTTTTCTATTATGCCCTTAAATCGGTTCGCCCCATTAAATAGAGAAAATGGCATAATATCCGCGCTGTCATCCCCCAGATGATTCTGTCTTTCCAGATAATAAAATGTTGCGGATACTGTCCAACACGATAAGGATAATTGCGTCCGTAGGGAACAAGTTCATAAGGATAATCATCGGGGAAAGTAACCTTTAAAAACATAGTAGTATGAATGGGTTCGCAGGTCTTCAAAAATGAAATGGGTACATAGAAGATTTCTTCCACTTCATCCGGGCTGGGCTGAATATTTTCTACCCCATGTATGACACCCACAAAAGGATAGATCAGTACATTAAAAGGGCTAACCATAACATCCAGAGGAGCAAAAACCTCTATATCCTTTTTCTGCAGGCCGAGTTCTTCACAGGTTTCTCGTACAGCAGCAGCCTCCGGTCCTGCATCGTATGATTCGATTAAACCGCCGGGAAAACATATCTCACCGGGCTGGTTTTTTAAATGCGGGGAACGCTTCTCAAACAAAACCTGCCATTCACCATTCAGGTAGACCAGAGGAAGAAAAACAGCCGTTTTGAAGTAATGTTCGTGCCCCAGTATATGAGCCTTCCGATTGCGCAGAGAATTTAAAAATGAGATCAAAATAAGAACCCCTTTCCGCCGTCATATTTCCTTTAATTTTAACATGTTCTAGCATGCTTTAAAGTACGCCCACTCTCAAGAAAATAAGCGCCCAGCTCCTTAAAGTACAGCCACAATTGCCCTGTTTGAAATAAAAAACCAGCTAAGGTAACAGAAACACACGGAGGAAACGCCAGAACTGTCCCCGCACTTCAGTAGGTGAGGAAGGGGGTTATTTGGGAGGGAGGAAGAAAATGGGCACTGGCTTTATGTCCCCCCGGTGGATAAGCAAATAAAATATAGACTGATTCTTCCCGCAGGGTAAGCGGATGATACTGAAAATATTCCAGATGAATTCTTTTACGCAAATTGCGCTGGCTTTCCTGCTCATCGGGATCAATTAAGTGCCTGAATTCCTGATGTTCCAACATGACAGTAAGATTTCGATCCAGATCAGGATAAGCTTGAAAACCGTCTGGCAGAGTATATTTATGATGATTGCATAAATAGTCGTATTTTAATAGATCATGAACAATTTCTGTGTGCTCAGGATGAGATTGCAGGGTAAAGTCATAAAGATACTGATACAGTTTATCCAGCTTATGACCACGCCCATACAGTCTGCGTTCCTGCCAGTAAGCAGCCAAATCCTCAAAAAATTTAAAAGCATCACCCTGATATAGAATACGGGTAAGGTAGATAATCGTCTGCGGCATATGGTTGCGATTATAATACCTGTCTACCAGATCCTCCATCCGTTCCAGCTGCAGTAAATCATCATAGCTCATATAGGCATTCTTCAAAACCTGGTAAGGGGGTTGGGGCTGAAATGCATATCCATATTGTGATGATTCTTCCCGTAATGGAGAGCCTTTTAGCAGCTTAAGAAAGCCCAGCTGTATGACATCAGCTTGCAGCTCGTATACCTGATTAAAGGAACGGTGAAAATGCTCATAGCTTTCATAGGGTAAACCAGCAATCAGGTCCAAATGGATACGGATGCGATTGCTTTCCACCAGCCGCCGTACATTTTTGTAAATCTGTTTCCAGCTGCCTTTACGGTTTACCGCTTCCAGAGCCGGTGGATAGGTAGATTGTATTCCAATTTCAAAATAAAAACGATCCGGAGGCACCTGATCCAGAAAATCCATCATCTCATCGCTGAGCAAACTAGCATCCACTTCAAAGTGCATCCGGGTATGGGTATTATGCTCAATCAAAAATTTCATAATTTCCCTGGCTCTTTTTTCATTGCAATTAAAGGTACGATCAACGAACTTTATCTCCCGCACTTGATAGGCAGCCAGTTGCTTAAGATCCTGCTTAACTCTTGCCAGGGAAAAATAGCGAACACCGTGACTCACAGAAGAAAGACAATAAGAGCAATGAAAGGGACATCCCCGACTACTCTCATAGTAGATAATGCGATCTTGAAAGGCTGACAGTTCTTCCTCATAAGGAAAAGGAATGCTGTCCAAGTTCTTAATCAGAGGTCGATCTTCATTAACATAGATCTTCTCTCCCTGACGGTAGGTAATACCTTTTACCCCCTCTAGAGTCTGTCCTTTTTGCAGGCGATCCAGAACTTCTGTAAAGCTGACTTCCCCTTCCCCACGGATAATAACTGCAAGATAGGGATGCCGTTTTAAAAGCGTTACGCTATCATAACTAACCTCCGGACCACCCAGAACTATGATGGTATCTGGCAACAGTATGTGGATTTGCGCACAGATCTCCAGCGTCAGCTCTATATTCCAGATATAACATGAAAAACAAAGTACATCCGGATCTTGTTGGTATAATTCCGATAAAATATAGGCCGGTAATTCATTGATGCTAAATTCACAGAGGGTTATATGCTTATGGCCGTGGTAGCGGGCATATTCTTTTAAATAACGTATGGCTAAACAGCTATGAATGTATTTAGCATTAAAGCTGCATAGTACTGTCTTCATAGTGATTATAATCGCTCCTGATTCCGCTAAAATATCTTTATCTTCGCTTTATTGCTCGCCAATTATTCTAATTTCTGGCTGTAGCTCTACATTAAAACGCTCCCGGGCAGTATTTTGAATATGGGTAATCAAATCCAAAACATCTCTAGCTGTAGCATTACCCCGATTAACGATAAAACCAGCATGTTTGGCCGATATTTCTGCCCCACCAATACGATATCCCTTTAAACCCATTTTTTCGATCATCGGCCCCACGTAAAGGCCATCGGGACGTTTGAATACACTTCCTGCCGAGGGATATTCAATCGGTTGACGTTCTTTACGCCGCCGGGCAAATTCCCGCATGGTCTGGCGTATTTCATCCTGTTTACCCGGAGTTAATTGCAATTGACAACGCAGCACGGTGCAGCCGTTCTCTTGAAAAATGCTGTGTCGGTAGGAAAACTTACATTCATCACTATTAAAATGGAGTATTTCCCCTTTTTCTGACAGGGCTTCAACCGAGAAGACGACATTTTTTATTTCCCCGTTATACGCCCCCGCATTCATGGTTACAGCTCCTCCCAGACTTCCTGGAATACCTTCGGCAAACTCCAGGCCGCTTAATGAATGTCGGGCTGCTAATTTGGACAGCTCGGATAAACGTATACCTGCTTCGGCTTGAATCATATTCTGGTTAATATCTACCTTTTTAAAGTTTTTGCCCAGTTTAATTACTACACCGCGAATCCCTTTATCCATAACCAGCAGATTGCTGCCCTGCCCAATGATATAGTAGGGAATCTCGTTCTGACAGCAAATCTCTACGGCCTTTTGGATATCCTCTATCGTTTGCGGCATAATCATAATATCTGCTGGCCCCCCGATACGAAAAGTCGTATGACGTTTCATCTCTTCATCTTTTAGAATGATGTCCGGGGGCAATTCTGATAATAAAGCGCTATACATATTTATTTGGCTCCCCTTTTTATGCTAAAGCTTTAATTCATGTGTATTTATTCCCGGAGAACATTATGATTGTTCTCCAGTTAGGACTACTATGCGGGTGCTTGAGACGTTACTACAATAACATCCCCTCACCATAAGCCCGCAATTCCTATACTCAGAAAATTGATCCATCACAAACGGCTTTATACAGGCCATTGGAGTTGACCTATGAACCCGTTCATCCATCGGTTTGCAACCCATGGATGATCTGTTCCACACCTGATAGAAGAATTCTAATAATAGTGTAGATTATCACATGGTGCAAAGCAAATAGAAGACCGATTGGATATACTGCTTAAGCCTTGAGAATATGAATATGAACAAAAGCCTTTATCATATATCAATATACTTTACGCGTATACTGCTTCATGATGACTCGATAACTCTATGATATAATAAGCAAATGGAAAATTATCAGCTTTATGAACTTTAACAGCACATTAAAGGAGTGGAAACGTGGATAAAGATCAAATACAACAGGATCTGATTAAAATAGTAGGAAAAAGCCGGGTCCTCACACATGATCTGGATCTGATGTATTATTCGTATGATAGTTCTTTTTTAACCAAGCTAGAACCAAAAACCCCTTACGCAGTGGTTTTTCCCCATTCTACGCAAGAAGTACAGCGTATTGTACAGTACGCCTATGATCACAAGATCAACCTCATCCCCCGCGGTGCTGGAACCGGTGAAACCGGCGGGTGCATAGCCATAAATGGTGGCATTGTCCTTGATCTGGCCAGCTGGGATGAAATTATAGAAGTCGATGCTGAGAATATGCAGGTTTTGGTTCGCCCGGGCGTCATCCATGCACATTTAAACGAGGAACTGGCTAAATATAAGCTCTTCTTTCCCCCGGATCCCGGTAGCAGTAAAATGTGTACCATTGGGGGTATGGTAGCTAACAATGCCAGTGGTTTAAGAGCAGTAAAATACGGCTGCACAGAACAATATATACTGGGTCTGGAAATGGTAACCGCTACCGGCGACATTATCTATACCGGCGGCATGAAAGCGCGTTGTATTAAAAATGTATCTGGTTTGAATTTAACTAAACTAATGGTGGGCTCTGAAGGCGTGCTGGGTATTATCACCGGTATACGCCTGCGTTGCTGGCCTAAACCTGAAGCCAGAGGGATTGCTATGGCAGTTTTTGATCAGCTTGATGATGCTCCCACCACGGTACTGGAAGTATACCAGGCTGGTATACTTCCTTCGGGAATTGAAATATTAGATAGTTCAGCCATCTGGGCTGTTAATCAATTTAAACCCGAAATCCAGCTCCCCGATGCTGAGGCTATTTTGCTCTTTGAAGTAGACGGGAATCCCCCGGGAGTACAGTATGATGGTGAGATGATTAAAAAAATTGCCGGGAAAAGAGCCCGGGAAGTTGAATGGTCAACCGATCCCCAGAGGATGGCTGAACTCTGGGAAGGCCGCAGCGTCACAGCCACAGCCGCCGCCCGGATTCGTGATGATGGCAGTCGGATTTTTGCTGGCGAGGATATCAGTGTTCCTTTATCCAGAGTAGCTGATACGCTGAGGTCCATTCGAGCCCTGGCTGATCAATATGGGGTTCAGGTCGTAAATTACGGCCATATTGGTGATGGCAATGTTCATACAGCACCGGTTATTAATCCGGAAAATCCTGAAGAAGTTGAACAGGTGCTGAAGCTGGTTCACGAAATACACCTGCTGGCTATCGAGATGCAGGGTTCTACCACCGGTGAACACGGCGTTGGTGTAGTACGCAGACCTTATGCTGAGCTTGAACACGGCAAAGCAGTCCAATATATGCAACGAATCAAAACAGTTTTCGATCCTCAAGGAATTATGAATCCAGGGAAGCTTTTTTAGTTCAGCCCGGGATTCCAGGGATGTAAAGGAAGGAATAGACATGGATTTTCAAAAAATACCTCCGGTTCGAGATCAACTCATGAAATGTGTTCGCTGTGGTAAGTGCCGGAGCGTTTGTCCAGTATTTACAGAAGTAAAAAATGAAACCGCAGCCCCCCGCGGCCATGTTTTTATGGTGCAGATGCTACGTGATGGGAAAGTACAGCCCAGCGAAGAGCTATATGAGCGTTTAAGTATATGCCTGATGTGTGAAAATTGTACCGTTAACTGCCCTTCTGGCATTGATGTTCACGAATTAAATGCTGCTGCCCGCAGCTACATTTATGATCAGAATCCTACCCTGGGAAAAGAAGTTGTCTTCGATACCATGTGGACACGTCCTGGCCTATTAAAGGGTTCCACCCGCTTACTATGGGGGACACAAAGACTGGGGCTGCAAAAACTGGCTCGCAGCCTGGGACTGACCCGCATCCTACCCGGCGATCTACCTAAAGCAGAGAAAATTTTAAATAAGGTTCCTTTTCGCTCTGCCAGGCAGCGCCTGCCTGAAGTTAATCCTGCCCGGGGTCAGAAAAAATATACCATCGGCTATTTTTTAGGCTGTGGTACAGATTTACTGCAGCCATCGGTTGCACTAGCAACAGTGGATGTTTTAACCCGCAATGGCTGTGAAGTCATTGTTCCTAAAGACAGTCGCTGCTGTGGCCTACCGCAAATAGCCAACGGCAAAATGGATACCGCCCGCAGGCTGATGGCTCATAATATTAAAATTTATAACAGTTATGATTTTGATTATATCGTTACCGACTGTGCCTCCTGCAGTTCAGCTTTGTCACGCAAAAATCTGGAATTCCTACTGGGAGGTTTAAAAATAGAAGATCAGGCTTTTGAATTTGCTGAAAAGGTAATGGACTTAAGTTATTTTCTGATTCACGTGCTGGATCTGCAGCTGCCGGAGCTAAAGGATATAGAAACGGTGCGTGTAACCTACCATGATCCCTGTCATTTAGCCAATGCGCAGGATATTAAAGAGGAACCACGTGAACTTTTGCGGAGGATTCCCGGGATATCCTTCGTTGACATGGAGGAAGCTAATACATGCTGTGGCGGCTCAGGGACATATAGTTTAACCCATTATGATATATCGATGAAAATCCTGGATCGCAAAATGGACCATGCCATGGCTACTGGAGCAGATTTGCTGGCGACCAGCTGTCCCAGCTGTATGATGCAGTTGAACTATGGTATTAACCGACATCACTGGCAGGCTAAAGTTGTTCATCCGATCCAACTGCTCAGCGAATATTATCAACGCGTACCGGTCATTAACCAATAGAATTCTGTGCACTGGTTAAAAAGGAGGCCCCGCTTTTTAGCACATTGCTTCAGAAAGGACGGATCATGCCTTGGCTAAAAGATTGCTGAAAACCATGTTTCGCCAGGTTCGCGATGCTAATTTAAACTATCATCTAATTGAAAACGGCGATCTAGTAGCTGCAGGCTTATCTGGAGGGAAAGACAGCCTTACCATGCTGTATCTCTTAACCTTACTACAAAAATATACGCCGCTGCAGTTCAAGCTGCTTCCTATATACGTAGACCTGGGATGGAATAATGATATCAGTATCATCCAGGACTTCTGTTCAGATCTGGGTTTGGATTTGTATATAGAGCCAACCCATATTGGCCAGATCGTCTTTGATATTCGCCAGGAAAGCAACCCCTGTTCACTATGTGCCAATTTGCGTCGTGGAGCACTGAATCGCTGTGCCAAAAAACTGGGCGGCAATAAAGTGGCTCTGGGGCATCATCTGGACGATGTCGTCGATACCTTATTCTTATCCATTCTCTATGAACAACGTTTCCATGTCTTTAAACCGCGTACCTACCTTGATCGTGTAGATATTACGGTCATACGCCCGCTAATCTATGTGGCCGAAAAGGATATTATAAGCTTTACTGAGGAATATGGGCTGACGGTGATGGAAAATTACTGCCCTGCAGACGGAACCACCCGCCGCAGCGAGATCAATCAGCTGCTGGACAACATAGAGCAGCAGCATCCTGGCCTGCGCCGTAAAATAGTCCGTTCTCTAGAAAATACTCATCCAGACAGTTTATGGGGAAATCAATAGCGAACACCTGTTTCAACAGCCATATCTATGTTATAATTTAACAAAATAGACTGGAGGTTTGAAATATGAGTCAGGATCTAAAACCCCGCCAAAAAGCAATTCTCCAATATATTGAAGATAAAATACGTGCTGATGGCTACCCTCCCTCTGTTCGCGAAATTGGCGAAGCGGTAGGACTGAAATCTAGTTCCACCGTACACTCTCATCTTTTAAAATTAGAAGACATGGGCTATATAAAAAGAGATCCTACTAAAGGGCGGGCAGTAATACCCGTACATATGATAGATGAATCTCAGCAATGGCATGCCCAGAGAATTCCTCTGGTAGGAAAAGTTGCCGCTGGAACACCCATTACAGCCCAGGAAAACATTGAAGATTACATAACTATTCCCGAAGAATTAATGGGTAGCGGCAATTACTTCCTGCTTAGAGTGCAAGGAAATAGTATGATTGAGGCAGGAATTCTGGATGGCGATCACTTGATTGTGCGCCAGCAGGCTGATGCAGCCAACGGCGAAATTGTTGTAGCCATGATTGACAACGAAGCCACAGTAAAACGCCTGTACCGCTATGATGAATATATAGAACTTCGTCCTGAAAACTCCACCATGAAGCCTATTAAAACCCGTAATGTTACCATTCTGGGCAAGGTAACTGGTCTGCTCAGACAGCTATAAAAAGCTGACTGAGCTACGGCTCATTAAAACTTCTCCAGATACTCCTGAATCTCCCAATCATAAACCTGTGAGCTATATTGTTCCCATTCCTTCATTTTTGCTTTAACGAACTTCGGATATATATGGGGACCAAGTGCTGCTTGAACTAAGGTATCCTGAGTTAGTTCGTTTACGGCCTCATAAAGGTTCTCCGGCAGTGAATCAATATGATGCTGTTTACGTGCCGCCAGATCCATTTCATATATATTTTGTTCCACCGGAGCGGGAGGCCTTTTCTTCTGCTTTATACCATCCAAACCCGCTTTAAGTAAAACCGCCAGACCCAGATAAGGGTTACAGGATGGATCCGGATTGCGAACTTCAATCCTGGTCCCCAATCCCCGTCGGGCAGGGATACGTACCAGAGGACTTCGATTGCGATGTGACCAAGCAATGTAGACCGGAGCTTCATATCCAGGCACCAGTCTTTTATAAGAGTTAACCGTGGGATTGGTAATGGCAGCAATAGCTCGTGCATGTTCCAGTATTCCGGCAATAAAATAATGACAGGCATCACTGAGACCATCTTCCTGCCCAGGATCATAAAAGACATTTTCCCCATCTTTAAACAAGGAAATATGCATATGCATACCTGAACCAGCAATGCCATAAATCGGTTTGGGCATAAAGGTAGCATGCAGCCCGTGCTGCTGGGCTACCGTTCTAACCACAATACGGAAGGTAACTATATTATCCGCGGTGGTAAGGGCATCCATATATTTAAAGTCAATTTCATGCTGACCAGGTGCCATCTCATGATGAGAGGCCTCAATTTCAAACCCCATGCTCTGAAGGGTTTCAACCATATCAAGACGTGCTTCTTCCCCTTTATCCACAGGAGGCAGGTCAAAATAACTGGCCTTATCATTGGTTTCCAGAGTAGGAGCTCCTTCTTCATCAACATGAAACATGAAAAACTCTGGTTCCGGACCTACCTGCATGGTATAGCCTGCTTCCGCCGCCTCATTGAGAACTCTTTTCAGAGCATAGCGCGGGCAACCAACAAAGGGATCACCATGGGAATCATAGATGTCACAGATTAAACGCGCCGTCCGGCTGGGTGAATTTCGACTTGTCCACGGCAGAATTAAAAAAGTATTGGGATCCGGCCGTAAATACATATCAGATTCTTCAATGCGTACGAAACCTTCGATAGAAGATCCATCAAACATTAATTCCCCATCCAGTGCTTTTTCCAGCTGATCCATGGTAATAGAAATACTTTTTAAAACCCCTAAAATATCGGTAAATTGTAAGCGAATAAACTTAACATTACCCTCTCGTGCGCGTTTCAACACCGATTCTTTATGCACAAATGACCCCTCCATATTTCGTTGACCGTAAAAAGAAATTAATCCGATGATACACAGATACTAAACCATCCTTTAAAAGACCGCAATGAGAAAAGCGATGAACATAAGCAGGGCCAGAATGAGCTTAAAAAGAATACCTGAAAACAGGCCGATTAAACTCCCCACCCCGGCCTGCATGGATGCCGACCATGATTTACCCTCTATCTTCTCACCCAGAAGCGCCCCCACCCAGGGACCAATAAAAATGCCCAGCGGAGGTAGAAGAAACAGACCTGCTATCGCCCCTACCAGAGCACCCACCATTCCTTTACGGCTGGAACCATATCGTTTGGCTCCCAGGTAAGTGGCCAAGTAATCTATAAACAATGAAAGCAAGGCCAGCCCACCCATAATAGCCAGGAATTTAGGCGTTATAAGCTCAAAACCTTCATACCAACCATAAGCGGCCATGGTAATGAAAATCAGCGGTATACCCGGGAGAACAGGAAGAACCGTACCTGCAATACCCAACAAGATAACGATAATAGCCAGTACCAACATCAATGTGTCCATATATTCGCTCCTTATTTAGCAAAGGTTTGATACAGCTGCTCAGCCAGATACCTGCAGTGTTCATAGGTCAGACCCCCTTGCATATAAGCACTGTATGGCTCTCGAAGAGGAGCATCACAGGAAAGCTCAATGGAGGATCCTTGTACAAAAGTACCCGCTGCCATGACCACCTGATCAGTATATCCCGGTAATAAAGCATATTCCAGCCGTACATCGCTGTCAACAGGAGAACTGGATTGAACCACCTGACAGAGACGAATCACTTCTTCCGCATTGTTCATACAGATAGCCTGTACGATATCACCACGTGAATCAAAGGGACCCGGAAATACTTTGAAACCCAGCTTACTGAATAACCATGCCATCAATGTAGCTCCCTTCAAGGCCTGTGCTACCACATGCGGAGCCATAAATAAGCCCTGGTAGAGAAGGCGGTTATCAATCAGACTGGCTCCCAGATCTTTACCCAGACCAGGAGCAGTTAAGTACCAGGATATCTCTTCCACCAGTTCCTGCTGCCCAAGAATGTAGCCGCCTGCTGGGGCCAATCCCCCGCCGGGGTTTTTTATTAAGGAACCGGCAATTAAATCTGCCCCTGTTTCGATCGGTTCACGATCATCGGTAAATTCACCATAACAGTTATCAACAAAGATAATGGTATAAGGAGCATGCTGTCGAATCTCGGCTATAAGATCCTGTAGCTTCTCCGCGCCAAGAGCTGGACGCAGGGAATAACCCCTGGAGCGCTGAATAAGAACCATGCGGGGGGAACTGCTGAGTGCCCGGCGAATAGCAGCATAATCTGCCGTTCCATCAGCCTTTAAAGGCACTTCAGCATAATGTACCCCTTTTTCGCATAAAGTGCCCCGAACGGCATCTTCCCTGCCGATAATGTTTCCCAAGGTATCATACGGGCTACCCAGGACAGAAAGCAGTTCATCTCCCGGACGCAACAGACCAAACAGGCAGGCTGAGATTGCGTGTGTACCCGAGACAATCTGGGATCGAACCATCGCATCCTCTGCTTTAAAAATCCGGGCATAGATTTTTTCCAGGTCATCCCGCCCCAGATCACCATAACCATATCCGGAGCTGCTGTGAAAATGGGTATCACGCACCCGACATTCTTGAAAAGCCCGCAGTATTTTCTTCTGGTTCCTATAGGCGGTTTCATCGTAATGCTGGTAAAGATCCGCCAGTTCCTTTTCTCCCTGGCGGATGAATTCGATTGCTTCCACTTCTCTTTCTATCCTTTCCTTGCTAACTTATTAATTCATCTAACGAAGGCAGATCAGTCGCCTCAATCATCATTAATTCCCGACGGCTTAAATAATTGTAATGTACAATCCGTAAAGCCTGCAGACGTATAGAACGCTCCACTAGGTTTCTTACCAGACGGGCATTACCGCTGTAGGGATGCCGGCAACATACAAACTCATCCAGTAAATCCTTTAGTTTCCATCTTCCGCGTGGACTGAGCTCATAATCCCTTTCTGCATACATCTGCAGAGCAATTTGAAACAATTCTGCACTTTCATAATCACAAAACTCAATATGGATGGGGAAACGAGACCGCAATCCCGGATTGGATTGTAAGAACCATTCCATCTCCATGCAATAGCCAGCCAGGATGACCACCAAATTGCTGCGTTGATCCTCCATATGTTTAACCAGGGTTGCTATACTTTCCTGACCAAAATCCTTCTCTCCACCCTGTGCCAGGGTATAAGCCTCATCAATAAACAGAATGCCTCCCTGAGCCTTTTTCAAGAGATCTCTGGTCTTTTGTGCGGTATGCCCGATATATTCTCCCACCAGATCAGCACGTTCCACCTCTATAAGATGACCCCGACTTAAAATCCCGATATCGCGTAAGATCCGTCCGAAAATTCTTGCTACAGTAGTTTTACCTGTACCTGGATTTCCCTTAAAAACCATATGCAGGACAGTGGGATAGGTTTTTAATTGCTGCTGTGAGCGCCGGGACTGTACCAAAGCAAAGGCAGCCATCTCAGCAATGTTTTTCTTTACCTGCTGCAGACCAACTAATTGATCCAGCTCTTTGAAGGCATCTGTACTGCCAAAAGATTGACACAATCTTTCCCATTCACTGGTAATTATTGGTAGTGATGGGGCTGCACCATTATGATTGTACCGCATGGAAATTACCACTTCATCACCACTCCCATGTATTCTAGCTTATTATATGATAAACAGCCAGAAATGGTGATATTTTGCTCACTTACTATTCTAAATAGCACAAACACCCCGCGGGGTGTTTGTGCTATCATTATGTTTAAAAATTAATCTATATCATTCCTGGCTTATTATTTTCCCTCCCAATCCCAGTTTGTAGCTGGTTTGGCAAAGGAACGATTCACTTGGTTTGCTTCAAAATCAAGATGATAAAAGCGCTGATAAAACTCCCGGGCCTCAGCCATAACATTGAAATGACATCTTTCCGGGTGTAATAGGCTGGCAATGTTCATCAGACCCAGAATCCAGCGTGGGCTGCCAAAATCCCATCCTGGCGCAGGATGAGTATAGATATGTCCTTTTGCAAGTGCCTCGACCTCAATCCCCTCCTGGTAACAGCTAGCAGTAAAATCTTCTACACTGGAAGACAGAAACGCAGAAATAAAAATATACTCCGGATCAAGCTGATTTAGCTGGGCAGCATCAATTTTCATACCCGGACGGCCGCTACAGTTAAGCTGCATGTTTACACTCTGCCCGCCGGCGATTCTTACCAGCTGGTTTTCCATGCGTTCCCCTTTAATACAGAATAGCGGCTTACCCATCGCATAATAAACCCGTGGTCGGCTTTCTACTCCAGAAAGTGCCTCCTCAATGAGCTGCAATTTACTCTGAATATAATCTATTAAATCCTGTGCTTCGTTGCTGTGGCCGGATTTTTCCCCGCAATAACGAACCACCTCAAGATAAGATTCCGGTTGCTGAATATGCTGATGAAGTCCTTCCAGCCGGCCTTCCAGCAATAGATTTTCCCAGACCCGTATGACCGTACTCTGCTTCTGGACCTGAATGGCTAATAATATGGCCTCGATCATCTCCAGAGCTCTGGTAAAGGGATAACCACCCTGAAAAGCTCCTTCCTGATAAGCGGTGGAACTACCCTTTCCTGAGATAGCCAGATGGGTTCCACATTGCGGACAATCCCCCTCTATGGAGGTACGTTGAGCACGAATCTTGGCTCCCATAGGTCCATAAAAATCACGCTGGTAGATCTCAGTTCCGCAGGAAGTGCAATATGTACTGAGGTAATCGGTGCCCGGTGAATTAAATAAATAGACATACTTAAGTATGGATCGCAGTTGACGGCAGAGTACTTCAGCTTCTCTTATGGAAGGCTCTCGAGCTGGATCGACCTTTTCCAGGGGTATTAAGCGCATAAGCTGCAGAGGAATCTCATCAGAAATGGAGGCCAGTCTTTGAGCCATACTCATGATTTCCTCTTCCCCGCCTTTTTCAAAAACAAAGGATACTTCTACATGCACCCCTTTTTCATGCAATATTTTAACGTTGCGCCAGACCGGTTCCGCTGATTTAGCCCCGCAGTACTGATAGGAAGCATCGCTATTACCTTTAATGCCAACATTAATAAAATCCAAATAATCAATTATTTGCTGTAATGATTTCTCGGTGAAATAAGCATTGCTGGAACAGCCTACCATCAGGCCTTCATTTTTAGCTTCCTTGGCCACCCGTAAAAAACTGGGATACGAAGCCAGAGGGTCATTCATCAGAAAAGCCAGCCCCTGACAATCCTCTTCTATAGCGCGAGCCACCAATTCTTCTGCTGATATATTATGTAGAGCACTGCTCTCAGGAGACATTTCACGAACAATTACTGTGGAAACACAACCCGGGCATTGAAAATTACAGCCGGTACTGCTCACCTGCATAAATTTTCCCCGGGGATGAAAATGCAATATGGGCATGGTTTCTATAGAAATAGGACATACAGTTAGATAGCAGTCCGGATATAATTCCCGCATTCCATCCTCCTGATAAATATACTGCCCACATTTTCCTGTCTGCCCCTCTGCCAGCTGACACCCGATTTCACAGATATCACATTTCATTTTCTCTCCTCCCTCGAATCCTTCCGATTAAAAACATTAATTAAATCAAGATAAAAGTAATTCATTATGACATGTGGACTGGTTTAAAACAATATAACACAACTAAAAGTGATTTGGCGGCAATAAAAAAGAACAACCCTTTTTGTTTATATGCGGTTGGCAAAGGAGAGCTTTGGAGTGAAAGCAATGTTACGCTGCTAATATGTTGCCCATCAGCAGCAAAAAAGGTTCGGTTTTGTTCCGAACCTTTCACTCTTGGATGTAGTTTTTGTTACCTGCGCTCATTTTTTATCAACAGGAGCATAACTTTATTTTAGCGTTTACGCACAAATAAAAAATTATTCCTCATCTGTCTGGCTGTCAAGATTAAGGATTCCAATGGGTTTCAGGGGCGCTACTGTTGAGATAGCATGTTTATACACCAGCTGTTGACGTCCGTCCAGTTCAACAATTACTGTAAAATTATCAAAGCCCTTGATAATGCCTTTAATCTGGAAACCATTAATCAGATAAATGGTAACCAGCGCCTTCTCTTTCCGCACCTGATTTAAAAAAGCATCCTGCAGGTTTATTTGACCTTTACTCATCAAGGCAAGACCCCCTCTATTTATTTCTCTACTCTAAACCACAATACATTCAAAAAAATGCCATCCCCAACGCTTAATAGAGTCGTTTATAAACTTTCTACACATACCATCATAGTCCTTCTATCAAAGCAGATATTTTTTCTACCAGTTCTGATCCTGTCTTATCAACATCAAACCAGTGTATGCGTTTATCCTTTCTAAACCAGGTACATTGACGTTTGGCAAAGCGCCTAGTTTCTAGCTTTATTTCATCCACCATTTCCTCCCAGGTAGCCCACCCTTGTAAATAATAATATACCTGTTTATATCCCAGGGCATTCATGGCGTTAAGGTCAAGATTATAGCCTGCCTGCGATAAACGATAGACTTCCTCAACCAGACCCTCTGCTAACATTTGGTCAACCCGCTGCTCGATACGCTGATACAATAAATCTCTTGGCATGGTAAGGCCTATCGGCAGAAGCTTATATGTATGGGGATTCTTTATCTGAAATTGGGAAAAAGGAATGCCCGTCAAATGATAGACTTCCAGAGCCCGAATAATTCTTTTTTTATCGTTGGGACCTATTTTTATCGCATATTCCTGGTCAACCGCTGATAAAATCTGATACAAATAAGCAAGACCGTGGTCAGCACACATATTTTCCAAATGCCGCCTGGCCTGCTGCCTGCTTTCCATAGGGAAAAAGTAATAATTATCTACCACTGCCTGGTAGTATAAACCTGTTCCTCCCACCAGAATGGGTATTTTACCCCGGCTGGTTATATCCTGTATTTTCTCTTTGGCCATTGCCTGATAATCTGCTACACTAAAATCTTCATCAGGTGAAAGAATATCAATCAGATGATGGGGTATTTTTTGCTGCTCTTCTATACTGGCTTTAGCCGTTCCAATATCCATACCCCGATAAACCTGCATAGAATCGCAGGAAATAATTTCCCCGCCTACTTTCTCCGCTACTTGTATGGCCGTAGCTGTTTTGCCTACTGCAGTAGGCCCTACAATTGTCACAAGTTTTAGCACATCTAACCCCTGCTTCCCGGGGGATTAACGTCAATCGTACCATAGGCAATCAACTTATTTGACCCCCTGACTATCTTTTGAAAACCCAGACGTTCAAATTCCAGACTATCTGAACGTTCCTTTAATACCACTTTTTTGCGAGCAACACGACAGGCTTGCTCAATACTATCTTCTGTTAAAGGACGATGATCCGCCAATTTACGCAGTGGATTCAGCGGCTGGCTCTTTAACAAAGGATGCTGAAACATGGGATCAAAATATACAATATCAAAAGAATCACCGGGACACTCTGCCAGATAAGATTGATGATCCCGGGGAATAACACATATTCGTTTGATGGCCTCTTCCAGCCATGGAAATGGGGTAGAATACATCTTCATCCCCCATTTTACCACCCGGGCAAGAGGAATTGCTGACTCCAGACCCACAACATCCGTTTTAGCAAAATAAGCTGCGACGATGGCATCTGCTCCCAAACCCAGCGTACAATCCAAAATCCGATCACCCGGCTGAATTTCGCACACCCGCACCATTAGATCCTGGATTCCTTTTTTACGGTAAAGACCCAGGCGGTTTTTCGCCATGCTGGGATGAAAAAAGAATTTTTCATCCTCAACATATAAAACGGGGCCGCTGGGCTCCCATACAACAACAGCATCTGCCTGATACAAAGTGCGGAGCTTATGAATGCTCCTGCCCTGCCGGGGTACAAAATCCCATCTACACTCGGATAAAAACGCCTGCAGTGAAGGCTCCTGCCTAGTCGATGCAGTGCTGGTAACAATAATTTTCATCTGACTACCTCTTAAAACGACGATCCAATTCTTCACGTGATATCTGCAGTACAGTAGGTCGACCATGGGGGCAGTTTTTCCATTCCGCGCTGGTTAATAGTTCTGTAACCACCTGCTGCATCTGCTGCATGTTCAGACGCTGACCCGCTTTTATGGCACTTTTACAGGCAATGGTGGATAAAGCATGGTGGAAAAATTCCACTACTGGATGCTCTTCTAAAAACTCCAACAGCTCACTAACTATAACAGCTTCCTGACCCCGGGCAAAACCTGGTGCAGCACGGATAACAAGTGCTTCCGGCCCGATTGCTTCAATTTCAAAACCTATGCTGGGGAAAAGATCTGCATGTTGTTCAAAAAGTTCCATCTGCTTAACTGATATACTCAACTGCTCTGGAAAAGCCATGGTCTGAGCAATGGCCTGTTTATTCAGAATCTTTTCCTGCAGCTTATTAAAAAGAATTTTCTCATGGGCTGCATGCTGATCAATCAATAAAAGCTCTTGCTCCTGCTGCACTAAAATATAAGCATGATCAAACTGACCTATAATCGTATAGGGCGATCTCTCTTCGAACTGCTCTTCATTGATAAGGGCAGAAAAAACCGATGCTGACTGCACAACGGCCCCTTCAGTTACCGGAAAAGAAAGCGATGGTTCATAGATCCTTTCATCCGGCCTTAAGGAGACCGAAGGCTGATCTGTATAACCAGATTCTGCAGGAGAATCATCCCCAGCTGCAGCTGCCCCTCCTGCCTTGTCGTCCAATCGATACGAATAGTCCGCCAGTTTGTTTTTTATAGCATGATAGAATACCCGATAAACCTCTCCAGCATCCTGAAACTTTACCTCTGCCTTTTGCGGATGTACGTTCACATCAACCAGTTCCGGAGGACAGTCCAGGAAAAGAATGGCCATCGGATACTCCCGCGATAATAAAAGACCGCGGTATGCTTCTTCTAAAGCCCTCATTAATACAGGACTTCTCACTAATCGGTTATTTACAAAAAAAGTCTGCATGCGGCGATGAGTCTTGCGTATTTCAGGACGAGAAATAAGTCCCTGAACCCGATACCGGGACCCCTGCCAGTTTACGTCCAGGTACTGCTGCAGGTAGTTTAACCCATAGATCTCGGCAACAGTCTCTTCAATTTTCCCGCTGCCTGAAGTCTTAAAATAACGTTTCTTCTCATTGCTATAGCTGAACGAAATATCAGGATGCGAGAGAGCCAATTTACTCACCACGTCGTATACATGGTTCCCCTCGGTTATAGG
>DUSB01000071.1 GCA_012840625.1 Syntrophomonadaceae bacterium | reverse complement strand
TATGGAAGTGAAGCCATAATGAGCGAACCCGCAGCAATCCCCGTAAAAAACATAAACCCAACGATATACAGACCCCATACCTTGTGATCACCCAGATCTGTAAGAACCAATCCTTTAGTAAGCTGGACAACCCAGGCAACCAGGCCTGCAATAACCAATATCCCGAAAATTATCATCCATTTTTTATAATGCGGAGATTCGGTAAAATTTCCGTTTACTGTCGTTTCATTCATCGTGCTCACCTCCTAAGTTAAATAATAGACGGATGGGCCAGTGCCCTTTTCGCCCAACAGCTGAAAATGAGAACGTCTCTTAAGCAGACGAGATACCTCGCTGTTCGGATCATTAAGATCACCAAAATGGCGTGCCCTTGCCGGGCATACTTCAACACAGGCCGGATCCAGACCTTTGGCCAGGCGGTGGTAACAAAAAGTACATTTTTCTACTACATTGTATTGATGAGCCGGAACTGCAGCATCGCCTACCGGAAAATCAATATCATATTCCGGCTTCTGCCAGTTAAACTGACGTACACCCGTATAGGGACAGGCTACTATACAGTAGCGGCATCCAATACAGCGATCATAATCCTGGATGACAATGCCGTCTTCCTCTCGTTTATAGGTTGCTCCTACGGGGCAGACCTTTACACAGGCTGGATTTTCACAATGCTGGCAGGACAGGGTCATGTACTGCATTTTTACATTGGGAAAGACGCCCTGGGGGGTATCCATTTCCTGTCCACCAACGGTTAAGACACGGTTCCACCAAATTTTATTAGGAAGATTGTTTTCCAGCTTACAGGCTACCGCACAGGTGTGGCAGCCGATACATCGTTTTAAATCAACCAGCATTACCAAATGTTTTTTAGCCATTTAACCACCCCCTAAGCCTTTCGAACTTCGGCTAAAACATCGAAAAAGGATTGATTTACTGTAACCGGGTTAAAATGAGAGGCTGTAAGCTCCTGACAGCTTCCCTCAATATGCTGGTTAAGCTCCCATCCTCTGGCAATGTTAATCATCCCCGGACGAATTGCTTCACTGAGAATGGCCTTTAGCACCACATGGCCCCTATCATTGAATACTTCAACAATATCGCCATTTTTTATACCGCGCTTTTTGGCATCTTTGGGGTTGATCTTTACCGTTGGTTCGGGATCTAGTTCACGTAGCCAGGGTGTTTTTGACCATTGACTGTGGACGCGCCAGCGCTCACGGGTGGTAATACAAACCAGCGGATATTTCTTATATAAAGGATTATCCGGCCAGGCTTCTATAGGTGGTCTAAAGTTTGGTAAACGCTCACCTTCTGGGTCATAGGTTTGACCAAAGTAAACATAAGGCTTGGGGTCCTCAACATAAAACTCTGCTCGGCCTGATGGAGTTGAAAACTTCCCACCTTTGCCGAAGACAAAGGGATCATTAGGTGAACCTGGTATCGCTCGCACTGCTTTCTCCTTCTTCAGACGTTCGAAAGTAATCCCTAATGCCTTGCACATATCTGAATCAAGCAGAATCCTCATAAATTCCTCATCACTCTGCTCAAAATATTTGCCAACCCCCAGGCCAGGGGCAAGTAGACGAGCGATCTCTGTATCTGTCTTGGATTCGAAAGCTGGTTCTACAGCCTTGTCCTGCCACTGCAAAAAGGTATTATTCCCGGTGAAAATCATATCCTCCTGCTCAAACCAGTGGGCCACCGGAAGAACTATATCTGCGTACCTTGCTGTATCATTCATTTCAATGTCTGCTATAGCGATAAACTCCATCCCGGGAATAATCGTATCCAACCACTCTCTCTGG
>DUSB01000070.1 GCA_012840625.1 Syntrophomonadaceae bacterium | reverse complement strand
GTAGTGCTTTGCGCAGATCTTTTTCCAAACCAAATTTTTCAAATAAATCTCCCTCAACAAAATCTATTTTTAACCCGGCATGCATATTGGTGTTGGTAATAAATTGATCAATTCTTTCTTTCAGGCGCATATTATTTATAATCACATGGCGGATATCATTATCTAAATAGTCACGCAAAGCCCTTTCCAGCACATCAATATCCTCATAAATCAAGGCCGGGGACCGATGCTCACCATAGCGTTTTTTAACCTCACCCCATACCTTTAAAAGCTCATCTAATTCAGCCAGAATCTCATCGTCCTCAGCTTCCAGGCAGGCGGTACGCAAAATAATACCTACATCATCCGGTTTTTGGATCTCAATTAAATTTTTAAGATAGTTTCTGCGCTGATTTCCGACAATTTTACGCGAAATAGATACCTCAGTCTGGAAGGGAAGCAAAACCAGAAAATGACCGGGAATAGTCAGATCACAGGTAACCCGAGCACCTTTTTCTGAAAAGGCTTCTTTCTTCACCTGTACCATGATCTCCTGTCCACTCTTCACCAGATCGTTAATATTAGAACTGCGCTGCCCTCCAGGACCAATAATATCGCCAACATACAAAAAGGCATTTTTAGACAGGCCAATATCAATAAAGGCACAGGATAAACCGGGAAGAACATCTTTTACTTTACCTTTATAAATATTGCCCACATTTTCCTTCTGATCAGCCCAGAAAACCTCGGTCAGACGACCGTCTTCTACGATGGCAACCCGTGATTCCCAGGGATATACCTCGGCTATAATATCTCGTATCATCTTACATCACCTTTTCCAGTGGAGAATACAATCTATCTTTCTTTTTTATATAATTGCCTTTACGGAAATAATCTACAATTAATCGTGGCGATACAGAAGCGCTTATCAGATCCAGCAATTCATCATAACGAATGTTTAAAGGTTCTCCTGCGCTGACCAGAAACTCAAGCTGAAAGGCATCCTCACCGTGGTTTATGTTTATCCTGTAAATTCCCTTACGCAAATCTTTCACCCGGTCTTTCTTTTTCCCCCGGCTTGGTACCGGTAAAGCAGAACTCTCATACCAGTTCCTGACCAGGGTATTTAATTGTTCTTTACTTACATCCGTTATACAGAAGACATAAGTGGCTGTATTGATAAGCTTCATCAGGGAAGGAGCTTCCAGGGGAATAAGCCGGCAATGTTGAATACGCATCGCCGGAGGAAGCACCTCATTCATGCGCTGTTTAAAAAGCTGCGGATACATCTCTTCTAATTCCAGATCAAAGTATTCCTGCTGCCCCCATAGTCCTACCGGCAGCACTGTTCCTAGCGATAAATGAATATGAGGATTATAACCCTGGCTGAGTAAAAAAGGAATATCCGCCCGCCGCAGTGCGCGCTCTACCATATGCATAAGATCTAGGTGGGACAAAAAGCGAAGATCAGGACCCAGACTATACTGGACTCTTAAACGCATAATCGCCTGCCTCCTTCAAAGAAAGCTCCACCCCTAATCCTGAACATATGCCGCAACCAGTGCAATCAGCAATTCTACAATCTGGTGTCAGCTCACCCTGCAGTGCCTTATTATACTCTGACTGCAAAAACTTCCTGCTCACCCCGGTGTCAATAAAATCCCAGGGAAATATCTCATCCATACTGCGCATCCGCTGTGTATAAAAATCCATATCGATCTGGCAGGCTTGAAAAGCTTGTACCCATTGGTCAAGCTGAAAATACTCAGACCAGCTGTCAAATTTGCATCCATTCTGCCAGGCATGGAAAATGACCCTGCCCAAACGGCGATCTCCCCGCGCCAATGCTCCTTCTACCAGGCTGGTATAACTTTCATGAAAACTTAGTTTTATCCCTTTTCTCTTCTGCCGCATCATATAACGACGTTTATCTTCAAGTTCCCCGGCTGTGTTTTGTACCACCCACTGGAAGGGAGTATGGGCTTTAGGCACAAAAGCAGCTATGCTGGCTCTTACCTCCACGGATCTGCGTGAATATTTTTGGCCGGTTTCCCGGACTTTATTGACCAGATCTAAGATCCCCTCCAGATCTGCTTCGGTTTCAGTAGGCAGCCCGATCATGAAATAAAGTTTTACGGCATTCCATCCCGATTGAAATGCTGCCTCCACCGCTTCGATTACCTGTTCTTCACTTACATTTTTATTAATAACATCCCGCAGACGCTGCGATCCCGCCTCGGGAGCCAAGGTTAAGGTAGTTTTACGTACTTTCTGTACCTCATTGGCCAGATCAATGGAAAAGGCATCAACCCGTAAAGAGGGTAAAGATACACCGATCCCACGCTCTCCATAGCTGCATACCAGGTGGCGAACCAGGCGATCAACCCCAGTATAATCAAGGGTACTTAATGAAGCCAGCGAAATCTCTTCATATCCAGTATTTTTCAGCTGCAGTTCAGCCTGTTTTTTTAAAACCTCCAGACTGCGTTCTCGTACTGGTCGGTATACCACCCCGGCATGACAGAAGCGGCACCCTCTTTGACACCCACGCATTACTTCTAAGACCGCCCGATCATGCACAATATTCATATACGGAATAATAGGCTTGTCCGGAAAGTAAGCGTAGTCCAAATCCGGAATCACTCTTTTACGCACCCGTTCCGGTACCCCCCCATAAAGCGGAACCCTGGATTTTATGGTGCCATCCTCATGGTATTCCACCTCATAAAGACTGGGTACATAAATGCCCGGGATCTCAGCCATCTTTTGCAGCCGCTGTCGGCGTTCAAGATTCCTGGTTTGATCAACCATATCCAAAAATTCCAATAAAAGTTCTTCCCCATCACCAATTAAGAATACATCAAAAAAATCCGCAAAAGGCTCCGGATTAAAAGCCACCGGCCCGCCAGCAGTAATCAGCGGGTCTTGATCACTTCTCTGTTCTGCCAGCACCGGAATGCCTGCCAGATCAAGCATATTTAATACGTTGGTGATAGTCAGCTCGTACTGCAAGGAAAAGCCCACCACATCAAAATCTTTAAGCGGAGTGAAGGATTCTAGCGTATACAAAGGTATTTTTTCCTCGCGCATACGTTCTTCCATATCAGGCCAGGGAGCATAGGTTCTTTCCAGCAGATGCTGGCTTTTTTCATTGACCAGACCATATAAGATTTTTCCGCCAATGTGAGACATGCCAATCTCATAAACGTCCGGAAAGGCAAAAGCCATTTTAGCCTTACTCTCCTGCCAATCTTTACGAATTATATTCACTTCGCCACCCGTATAACGTATCGGTTTCGATACCCAGGGCAGAATATCGCGAAATAACTTATCCTTCATGCTTGCCTCCAAAGTAAAATCATTAATAATATATTATGACATATTCCACCAATCCTTACAATGAACCCTGACCAGATCGGCTCTATAAGTCCAGCAGCCTGCTATGTGAACCCTTATTCAGATAGCATTCAATAAGCTCCGCTTCGGTATATATAGCTTTAATCTGCTGGGCTTCATTGACCATTACGATCAGTAGGTAATAATTAGGTCGTGTCCATTCCAGCACCTGCTTGATCAGAGTCTCTCCTGTACAGATGACCTGTTTTCCCGGCAACAGACCCCTGCTATTCAGCTCTGCTTTTTTATGCAATAAATAACGCATAAAGGCATAGTTTAATAATGATTTTTCCCGGTGAGCAGCCCAGTAAAGCAAAATGAATATCATGATAGCATTCAAGCCATTTTCACCGCTATAAAAGAGATAAATCCCATAAACACCAATAAGTACAGCCAGCCCTTTGCCCATCATAATTGTACGGCTGCTTGCTTTCTTAAAACCCTGCCTTTTGGCCAGCAAAGCCCTTACTACCCGCCCCCCATCCAGCGGCAAACCCGGCAGTAAATTAAAAAGTCCCAGGTAGAGATTAAATGTAAACAGCATTTTATGCTGCACAAACCATTCTGCCGGCAGAAAATAAAAAAACCCGGCCAGCATAAGACTAAAAATAGGCCCGGCCAGGGCTATATTGATTTCTCGTTCTGGTAATAAACCGGTAAAATCGTCAAAAGACGCCTGACCACCAAAAGGGAAAAGCTGTACTTCATTCACTTTGACACCGTTTAACCGGGCTACGATACCATGAGCCAGCTCATGCAGCAAAACAACAGTAAACACCGCCAATATTTCCAGACCCCAGCCCAAATAAACGTAAAGCAGGAAACAGATTACAGTCAAAGGGTGAATGCGAATGGGAATCCCGGCCAATTTACCTAGCGGCATCTTTACTGAAAAATACTATGAGGATCAACCGGGCCTTCTTCGGTGCGGATCTCAAAATATAGTCGGTCCCCTGTTTTACCCAGAATGGTATTACTTTCTATCCGTTCTCCGGGCTTGACCATAATTTGCTCCAGTCCTCCATAATAAGATAGAAACTGCTGGCCATGGTCAATCACAATCTGTCGCTGAGGATTCTGGGGATCTACCTTGCTAATCTCACCCTGAAAAACCGGGTATACTGGGGTATTTTTTTTTACCTGCAGAGATATGCCCGGGAAAAACCCCTGCCGGTAATGATCTGTATCCCAATGCCATCCATAGTGCCGTTCTACCCTGACAAAATCACAGGGACACTTCAGCAGTGCCGGGTTATCAACCGGCAGGCTGCGAACGGTCTGGCGATCAAACCAGCGTCCCAGGGTTTCTTCCACCGGATAATCGGTGGTCATAATATATCGTAAAACCGGCTCCACTGCCTGACGGCTTCTATCTCCGCTTTGCATGATCAGCCCGACAATGGTCACCAACACTATAACCAAAAGTAAACGCCTTTTAAAACTTCCCAGCATAGCCAGCCCCCCTGTTTATATATACAGAGGGCAGAATTAATTTATACCAGATCTTTGCTCGAGAAAAGCTATTATTTTATATCAAAATCTACATCTACATAATCTTTCCCGGCGATGTCTGCCTGTGCTTTATGCACAATGCGTCGATATACACCGGGCGGCAGTAAACGTCCTGCCAGCGCCATAATACTTTCCATCAGCTCCAGAAGATTAGCATCACCTTCCCAGTATTCAAGAACAATGCTGCGATCCACACTGTTGATAAAACGCTGCAGAATCAATGCCAGCAAGAGCAAATCGTCAATCTTACCCAAAAAAGGTATAATATCCGGCAGAAAATCAAAGGGCGAAAGAATATAAGCTGCTACAGCCAGCAAAATAGCCTTTTCCTTAATCGGAACACGAGAATCATCGACCAGGCAATATATAAGTTTAAGAAAATTGGGAACAAAAGATAGTACTTCTTTAACCTGAAAAAAGAGCGGTTTCCTTTTTATAGTTAGCACCTCCTGTTTCGCAAGACACTAAAACACTATCTTTTTGTCATGGAGATTAACATTTAGTATCAGACCCACGGCAATCATGTTGGTTAAAAGCGAACTCCCCCCATAGCTAAGAAAAGGCAAAGGAATCCCTGTAATGGGCATAATACCAATAGACATACCGATATTTTCAAAAATATGAAACAGCCACATAGCTGTAATACCAATAACAACCAGCGTACCGTAAAGGTCTTGAGCGGTAAAGCTGATTTCAACGGAACGCCACAGCAGCAGTGCATATAAAACCAGCACAAATGCAGCACCAATGAAACCCAGTTCCTCACCAATCACAGCATAGATAAAATCAGTATGATGTTCGGGAAGGAAATTCAACTGCACCTGACTGCCCTGAAACAAACCTTTACCCGTTAAACCCCCCGAACCAATAGCAACCAGCGACTGAATCGTATTCCAACCAGCTCCACG
>DUSB01000069.1 GCA_012840625.1 Syntrophomonadaceae bacterium | reverse complement strand
CAGCATGTGGGTACAGAGCCTGCGGGCAGATGCTATGATGCAGCTGCAGGGGAGCATAGAGCTTATTAAACAGGCGATGAGCTTTGCCCGCCTGCCCGATGGTCCCTGCGAATACCTGGAGACGATGGAGCAGGATATTGAACAGCTAAAAGAGCTGCAGCAAATACTGGAGCAGGACTTTTTTTCCTTTTGCTCTGCACTGCAGGGTTTTAGTTTTGCGCGTTTAAAAGCGATTCGAGAGGCGGCCAATGATGAATTAAAGGAATATGCTAGGGATCTGCGCGACCAGGGCAAAGATATTGTTTATTCCTTACGCAGGCAGATCGGTTCCTGGGATCTGGATAGCTGCTATCAACAATTGCGATCTATGGCTCCTTATCTGATGGCGCTAACTGATTTGTGTCAGCAGTTCTCCCGCGCCTATCAGGAGAAAAAAAGAGAGCTGGGCATACTTGATTTTAATGATTTGGAACATTTTGCGCTCCATATCCTGGCTGATGATGATGTAGCCGAAGCATTTCGGCAGCAGTTTGATTATATCTTTGTAGATGAATATCAGGATAGCAACCTAGTTCAGGAAACCCTTCTTAGCTCTATCAGCCGTGATAACAATCGCTTTATGGTTGGGGATGTTAAACAGAGTATTTACCGTTTCCGTCAGGCCGATCCCGGTCTATTTTTAGAAAAATATAATTCATTTAAGGTTGATGAAAATGCTTTAAACCGTCGTATTGATTTGAACCGAAATTTCCGTAGCCGTCCTGAAATTTTAGCCGGGGTGAATTTTCTTTTCCGGCATATTATGTCGCAGGAATTGGGCGAGCTGGATTATGATGAAACGACCTTTTTATATCCTGGTCTGGAGGCCCCGGAAGTAGATTATGAAGGAATGGAGCTGGTACTGCTGCATACTGAAAACCAGGCAGGGGATGACGGTGATGAAGAAGAAACTGTGTCAAATATAGAAGAATATACTAATGTTCAGCTGGAAGCTTTATATGTGGCTCAGCGGATCAAAGAACTGCTGGGTACAAGGATTTATGATTCCAAGCGGGGTGAACTTCGGCCGGTTGAGTATCGTGATATTGTAGTTTTGATGCGCTCTACACGTAGCCAGGCTTCCTTTTATGTAGAAGAGTTTATGGCTCAGGGGATCCCGGTTTTCGCCGATACCGGCAGTGGTTATTTTGAAACCGTCGAATTAAGCGTTTTTATTAATCTTCTTCATCTAGTTGATAATCGTTACCAGGATGTTCCTTTGCTAAGTGTGATGCGTTCTACGCTTTATGCCTTTACTGAAGAAGAATTACTGGAAATACGCCTGCATTCGCCACAAAAGCCCTTTTATGAAGCAGTAGCCATCTACGCTAAGGATAAAAAAGATTCTATTGCAGAAAAAATTTCACAGCTCATCACAGATTTGGATCGCTGGCAGGAGAAAGCCGCTTATCTTTCCATGGAGGAATTTATCTGGCTGGTAATGCAGGATACCGGCTACGACATTTTTGTCAGTGCCATGCCGGGCGGAGAACAGCGGCAGGCAAACATGAGAATTCTACTGGACAAAGCTAGGCAATTTGAGCAAAGCAGTATGAAGGGTTTGTTTCATTTTTTACGTTATGTGGAACAGATCCAGGCTCGCCAGGAAGACGTAGAAATGGCCCGGGTTCTGGGGGAAAATGACAACGTAGTACGTATCATGAGCATCCATAAAAGCAAAGGGCTTGAATTTCCCATTGTCTTTGCGGTTGGAATGGGGCGTTCATTTAACCGTACTGATTTGAATGCTCCACTGCTAATGCATAAAAAATTGGGTCTGGGATCATATTACTATGATCTGGAATCTAGAGCCAAAACGCCAACCCTGCCCCGCTTGGCTATTCGTCAGAGAAATAAAATGGAAGCCCTGGCAGAAGAAATGCGCATCTTGTATGTAGTTTGTACCCGGGCCAGGGAGCAGCTGATTTTACTGGGTTCAAGCAGCAGGCTGTCCAGCGCTTTGAAACGATGGAACAAACCAGTGGATCCCTATATTCTAACCCAGGCTGGGTCCTATCTGGATTGGATCATCCCTGTGCTTCTACATCATGAGGATGGACAGCCCTTAAGAGATTTGTTCTACCAAGGGATGCAAACTGATCTCTATCCAGGCACTGGGTCGCGATGGGAAATAAAAATTATTGCTGCTGAACAGCTGCTTAAAATCCAGGAAGAACAGCTGCAGGCGGCAAAATTGGAGCAACAGCACTTATTGTCTTTTCAGCTGGAGGAGCCCGGACCTGACCATGAGCAAATTACTCAGGCTCTGGGTTGGTCTTATCCCTGGAAAGAGATTACTCATTTGCCGGCTAAGCTGTCGGTTACAGAATTAAATATATTGCAGCAGGGGGAGCCAGAACAGAGTCTATTGCCAGAAATGAATAAAAAACCGGCCTTTTTACAGAGCGCTCGTGGTCTGAGTTCTGTGGAACTGGGCAGTGCCCTGCATCTGGTTATGCAGCATATAGACTTTACCATTAACAAGACAGAGGAGCTAGAAGCCTTTCTTGCCAGCATGGTAGCAAAGGAACTGCTTAGTGAAGAGGCGGCTTGGAGCCTTGATCGGGATAAGATTATGGCTTTTATGAATAGTCCTCTATGCAGCCGTATTCGCAGGGCTAAAAGGGTTTTAAGAGAACAGCCTTTTAACCTGCTCTTGAATGTGAATGAATTACAGGAAAATATAATCGATGAGTCATTGGTACTGGTACAGGGCATGATTGATCTCTTTTTTGAAGAAGAAGACGGTTTGGTGCTGGTGGATTACAAAAGCGACCGGGTAAAACATGCCGGGGCATTGGCTAAATGGTATGCAGGGCAACTGAGATTATATGGGCGTGCCCTGCAGGAAATAACGGGTCAGGTGGTTAAGGAAGCCTATCTGTATTCATTTACTTTACAGGAAGCTATTCAGTTGTGGTAAAAAAACGCATAGACCAGGCTCAAACACTTCAAAATAAGCGGTGAAGACCTAATTATATAAGGATGAAAGGAGAAAGAACATGCAATTCACCGCCTGGGAAGGATTTAATCCGGGAGCCTGGATGGATGAAGTGGATATACGCGACTTTATCCAGCAGAATTACACACCTTATACCGGGGACAGCTCTTTTTTACAAGCTCCAACAGAGCGCAGTAGAAAACTCTGGGAAAAAATAAAAGAATTATTATGGCAAGAACACCAGAACAACGGGGTTCTGGATGTTAATACTCATGTGATCTCTGGCATTAATGCCTATCCCGCCGCCTATATCGATCGAGATCTGGAAATTATTGTAGGATTACAAACGGATGCGCCCTTGAAACGAGCCCTGATGCCAGCTGGTGGGATTCGTATGGTGCGTTCCGCTCTGGATGCATATGGCTATGAACTGGATCCCCAGATTGATGCTATCTATTCCCATTATCGTAAAACGCATAATCAAGGGGTCTTTGATGCCTATACTCCTGAAATGAGGATGGCACGTAAGGCTGGCATTATTACCGGGCTTCCTGATGCCTATGGCCGCGGCCGTATTATTGGTGATTATCGCCGTGCAGCCCTGTATGGTATTGATTATCTGATTCAGGATAAAAACAAGGCTCTGTACGGGCTGGACTGCGATGTGTTTGACGAAGCACTTATCCGTCAGCGGGAGGAGTTTACCGAACAGATCTCAGCATTAAGAGAAATGAAAGAGATGGCAGCCAGCTATGGCATCGATATGTCCCGCCCGGCTCGTAATGCCCGGGAGGCAATTCAGTTTACGTATTTTGCTTACCTAGCTTCGGTACGCGAACAAAATGGAGCTGCCATGAGTCTGGGGCGGGTGGCCACCTTTTTAGATATTTATATTGAACGCGATTTTAAACGGGGTGATTTAACCGAAGAAGGAGCGCAGGAACTCATCGACCATTTCTGTATGAAGCTGCGTATGATTCGCTTTCTAAGAACGCCGGAATACAATGAGCTTTTTTCTGGTGATCCGGTATGGGTAACCGAAGCTATTGGCGGAATGGGACTGGATGGTCGTACGCTGGTAACCAAAAGCTCCTTTCGTTTTCTGCATACCCTGGACAATTTGGGACCTGCTCCGGAACCCAACCTCACCGTACTCTGGTCGGAGCGATTACCGCGGGGTTTTAAAGAGTTCTGTGCACAGATCTCCATTCGCACCAGTTCGATTCAGTATGAAAATGACGATTTAATGCGACCTTATTGGGGTGATGACTATGCCATTGCCTGCTGTGTATCCGCTATGAAGCTTGGTAAGCAGATGCAGTTTTTTGGCGCCAGAGCTAATCTGGCCAAGGCACTTTTATATGCCATTAATGGTGGGGTTGATGAGCTGCTGGGCCTGCAGGTAGCGCCCCAATTCATGCCGATTACCGGTGAAATACTGGACTTTGAAGAACTCTGGGATCGCTATGATCAGGTACTGGAATGGTTGGCGCGGCTCTATGTCAATACCTTGAATACCATTCACTACATGCATGATAAATATGCCTTTGAAAGGGTACAATTTGCCCTTCATAATACCGATATTTACCGAACCATGGCCTTGGGGGTGGCAGGTTTATCGGTGGTGGCTGATTCGCTATCAGCCGTAAAACACGCCAGAGTAAAAATTATTCGCAATTGTGAGGGTTTGGCAAGTGATTTTGAAATAGAAGGTGACTATCCTACCTTTGGAAACAATGATCCTCGGGTGGATGATCTGGCAGTTATGGTACAGAAAACTTTTATGGAAAAATTAAAAAAGCACCCCACCTATCGTAATTCTCATCCAACGCTTTCCATATTGACTATTACCTCCAATGTTGTATACGGTAAAAAAACAGGTAGCACACCAGACGGAAGAAAAGCAGGAGAGCCCTTTGCCCCGGGAGCGAATCCCATGCATGGTCGTGATCACAAAGGAGCATTGGCTTCGATGAATTCGGTGGCCAAATTACCTTATCGCTATGCTCAGGATGGGATTTCCTACACCTTTTCTATTGTACCTGCTGGCCTGGGAAGACAGGCAGAAGATCGCTGCCGCAATCTGGTAGCCCTGCTGGATGGGTATTTTAAAAGCGGTGGGCATCACATCAATGTTAATGTACTGGAGAAAGAAACCCTGATGGATGCGATGGAACACCCGGAAAAATATCCACAATTAACCATTCGTGTTTCCGGTTATGCAGTAAACTTTATCAAATTAACCCGGGAACAGCAGCTGGATGTCATACGGCGTACATTTCATACGGGTTTATGATAAACAACAACAGATCCAGCTAAAAGATGGTGAAAAGGAGGCCGCATATGCAAACAGAAGGGTATATTCATTCCATTGAAACCTTTGGCACGCTGGATGGACCGGGGGTACGTTATGTGATTTTTATGCAGGGCTGTGCGTTGCGTTGTGCCTTCTGTCATAATCCGGATACTTGGCGTATCGGTACCGGAAGGAGAATAACGGTTGATGAACTGGTAGAGGATATTCAGTCTTATCGTCCCTATTTTCAGTCATCAGGGGGAGGGGTAACGGTATCCGGAGGTGAACCACTGCTGCAGACAGATTTCTTAACCCTTTTGTTTCAACGTCTGGAAGGCCTGGGTATGCACAAGGTGCTTGACAGTGGTGGTTTTGCCGATCTGGAACGGATTAAGGATCTGATAAACATAACCGATCTGTTTATGCTCTCTATTAAACATGGGGATCTATCCCGTTATCCTGAAATCTGTGGTAGCAGCAGTGAGCGTCCCATGGCTTTGGCTCGCTACCTGACCCGGATGGAGAAGCCGGTATGGATTCGCTATGTTATTATACCCGGTGTAACCGGGCAGAAGAAAGATTTGGAGCAATTGGCAGATAGGATTCGGCGTATGCCCAATGTAGAGAAAGTAGAATTGCTCCCCTATAACACCATGGGCGTGTACAAATGGGAATATCTGGGATTACACTATTCTCTGAAAGACATTGCCGCGCCTGATGAGCAACAAATGGCAGAAGTACGCACTTATCTGCAGGGGCTTTTGCCGTCACTGGCTATCTATTAGTATCATTATGCTGCTGCAAAAGAGTGATGAATTCCCGGGTTAATTCTGTTTCATTTGTAAACGATTCAGGCAGGTTACTGCCCAGGATTTGAATGACGGCGTCCAATAAGGAACGCAGTATCTGTTCTTTGTTGATCAGTACATGGTTCTGTTCATAGGCTTGGTTGACGAGTTGCATGATCCAATCGGTTTGGTCATTAAATAAACCCAGCATCATCTGTCCATTCATATGCCGTTTTGGTGCGGATTGACTGCCCGTTGCTGCTGGTGCTGGTGCTGTTTCCTGGGTAGGTTTTTCTGCTGATAGGGGTTGTTTGGCCGGCTCTTCTTCAACTGGCTTATCCGCCAGGATCTGCTTTCTGCTTTCCTCCCTGGCAGCCGCCCATTCATCACGAGCCAGTTTTTCTATGGCGGGATAAGATTTAACGTTATGATAGCTGATAACATGATTAAACCAGTTTACTGCCTCGTTGTACTGATCCAGGCGCAGGTATAATTCACCAATAAGATAAGCTGCCTGTACCTCACTCATGTTAGCGATGCTGTGTTCAGACTGCTGGTAGGCCTGCAAATAAAAACGCAGGGCCTGTTCCAGGTATGTTTTTTCCAAATCTTTCGCATCCTGTTCACGGGCAATCCAGGCAGCACCCAGGATTAATCCCGCTATTTCTGCCGCCGGGGCTTTTCTTAGCTGGGCTGAACGAATGGCCAGTTGAAAGGAAGCCAGGGCAGTATGGAGATCGCGCTCTCCACCATAATTTAATTTTTCTGCTGACATTAAGGCCAGAGCCGCTGACAGCTGTCCAGCCGTTTTTGCGGGTAAAGGTTGATTAAAGCCTGTTTGTGAGGCAGCATAATGGCAGGCCGGACAAACGATTATGGAATAATGCAGGGGACTAATGTCCTTATAAATAGTATGAAAGTCAGTCTCTTTTCTCTGTACATAAACACGAGAACTTCTTACTGACAGGGAGGTAAACTTCATGCTGCATACGGGACAGGTGTAATGACGATCAAAAAAAGGGCTTACCTGTGACAATATGATCACCTCAAAGGAATGTGTTGATAGAATGGTAATGTCATTCATATACTAATATAGTGCATTTTTCTGGCTGAGGTAAGTCCTGGAGCCTATATCTATCCATAAAAAAGCTTACAAACCATGAGTTCTTTATGGATGGGGGATTCTTATAAACATGAAGAAGTGGTAATATTTATAGTATGTGACGTGATAAATACGTTAACAATACCTTCTAGATTAGGGGATGGAAAACATGTTAAAGACTTTAGTAGTAGAAGAACCGATGGTATATGATGCCAGTCAGCTACAGCCGCACTGGATATACAGAAACTATGATCTCTTAGGTGATGCGGCTATTGCATTTCGTGGTGAGGCCAATGTTAATTTGGAAAATATGATAGACTTGAGCGATGTTAAACATAAGGAACCAATCTATTCACCGGATATGCTGCATTTTATGATTGAGCATTTTCATACCAACCTGGAGCTGGCTATTTACCAGCAGCGTATGTTTATGGTGGCCATTAAAGATGAGCTGGAACAGTATGAAATACCTGTAGTCCGTATGGGGAGTAATCTTTATTTACATCGTGGCAAACTGTCTGTATCCGTTGCTACCGTGTCAAATATATCTTCATTGTTCCATATTGGCTTGAATATTGATACCGAAGGAACTCCACTGAAAACAGTAGGTCTGAGTGAACTTAATATAAAAGATTATTCCTCTTTTGCCGCCGCGGTTATGTTACGATACCAGCGTGATCTGGAAAGCATTGAGGAGGCCCGCTGTAAAGTAAAAGGTATTCGTCCTGAATAATATGTGGCTGTGGTAATGGAAAAATCCTTGCTTCGGGATGTAATGCTTAGAAAGGAGAATTCGTTTTGGAAGCGGACAAAGGCAAGTTGGAATTAATTGCCGCCAAATCTTTTCCAGCTACAAAAGAACTTGTATATGTGGTGGATTTTTTAAATAAAAACCTTAAAATAAAAAATATTATGTTTGGTATTAGTAAGGATAAAGAGAAAAATGAAATGACCATTACCATTTATGAATTTTAAATAGGGCATAGGGGGGGAATAATTGAGCAAGGAAATGAAAGAATTTATCAAGGAAACCATCAGCATCATAGTGATTGCTTTTATCCTGGCCATGATCTTAAGGGCTTTTGTAATAGAGGGGAGGATCATCCCAACGGGATCCATGCTGGAAACCCTGCAGCTGCAGGATCGAGTCATGGTCAATAAATTTATTTATCATTTCAAAGAGCCGCAAAGAGGAGATATAGTAGTTTTTCAGCCGCCGGAAGAATTAAATACCAATGAAGATTACATCAAAAGGGTTATCGCTTTACCTGGGGAAACCATTGAAATTAAAAATGGTCGTGTATACATAAACGGCAGACCTTTATATGAACCTTATATTGCAGAACCTATGTATTATGATTTTGGCCCCGTGGTTGTTCCTGAGGATAGTTTGTTTGTTCTGGGAGATAACCGTAATCATAGTTTTGACAGCCATATGTGGAATGCATGGTTAAAACGTGATCATATTAAGGGGAAGGCTTTTGTCATCTACTGGCCGATTAGTAATATTGAATTATTGGAACGAGGAGTGTCCCTGGAATGAAAATATTGGTGACCAATGATGATGGAGCACAAGCCAGAGGTTTATTTGCATTAGTACAGGCTCTAAAGGATATGGGAGACATTTATGTAGCAGCGCCTGATCGTCAGAGAAGCGGTACCGGGCATTCGATTACTGTATTTGAACCGATTCGGGTTATGCCGCTTAAGATGCCTGATATTAAACAAGGTTGGATTATAGGGGGCACACCGGTAGATTGTGTTAAGATTGCTATGAATCGACTGCTGCCGGAGCCTGTAGATCTAGTGGTATCAGGGATTAATCATGGGCCCAATCTGGGTACCGATGTACTTTACTCTGGTACTGTTTCTGCTGCTGCTGAAGGGGTGATCATGGGTGCTCCATCCATGGCTGTTTCCTTGAATTCCTTTAGTGAGGAGCATGATTTTCATACCGCGGCTGAATTCAGCCGACAGGTGGCCCAATTGATTTTTGAGCAGGGTATAGATCGCTCTATTCTGCTTAACATAAATGTTCCCGCATTAAACGTAGAAGAAATTAAAGGTGTGCGGGTAAGCAAATTAGGTGTTCGGAATTATGATAATCTATTTGAGGAACGCCTGGATCCCAGAGGCAACACATATTACTGGATGGGTGGTGGGATTATGGAGGAAGAGCAGGAAGAAGATAGTGATGTATATGCAGTGGAGAACAATTATATTAGCATTACACCGATTCAATTAGATCTCACCGATTATGAATTGATTAACAAATTTCGATCATCATCTGAGCGATATCTTAATCGGCTTTTAAAAAAAGATTTCCGCCATACTTAAATCAGGTGATAGAGAGTGTTGTATGCGATTAAAAAGTTTTTGCCTGATTAAACAAAGTATAGTACCATTTTCTACAGTTATACAATTATTTGAGGAGGTTATTGGATGAAGGTATACCCTACACAGCAGATTCGAAATATAGCACTCGTTGGGCACGGAGGAACCGGAAAAACAACACTGGCAGAAGCGATGCTTTTTAATACAGGTGCTACCAAACGGATGGGAAAAGTTGATGATGGGAGTACGGTTTCAGATTATTTGCCGGAAGAGACCAAGAAAAAATTTACCATAAGCACTGCCTTAATTCCCTGTGAGCATAGGGATCATAAAATTAACATCCTTGATACCCCCGGTTATGCTGACTTTTATTTTGAAGTCTGTGGAGCGGTCAGGGCGGTTGAGAGCCTAGTCTGTATGTTTTCAGCCTCATCAGCCGATGTTGAAGTTCAGACCCAGGTGGTATGGGAAGATTATCCTGATATTCCCAAACTGGCATTTATTAACAAAATGGATCGTGAACATGCTGACTTTTATAAAGTTTTGAATGCTATGAAAGAAACTTTCTCAGATATTATCGTACCGGCTCAGTTACCTCTTGGTGCAGAAGAAGACTTTAAAGGCATCGTGGATCTAATTTCCATGAAGGCTTTTACTTTTGAAGCAGGTAGTGGTAAAAAGAATGAAGTGGAGATACCTGCTGATATGATGGATGATGTAGAAACTTACCGCATGGAGCTCATTGAAGCAGCGGCTGAAACCGATGATGATCTATTAACCAAATACCTTGAGGGAGAAGACCTAACCAACGAAGAGATCATGCAAGGTATCAAAAATGCAGTCCGATCTGGATCAGCAGTTTTTGTCTTCTGCGGTTCAGCGCTGAATAACATTGCGATTGACCCTTTCATGGATTTTATTGTAGAATGTGCTCCCACCCCTGACAGTCATCCCTTGGTACAAGGTAAAGATTTGCAGGCTGAACCCTTCAGCGCACAGGTTTTTAAAACTATTGCTGATCCCTATATTGGTAGACTTTCCCTGTTTAGAGTTTTTACTGGGACCCTTAAAGCGGACAGTCTCGTCTATAATGCCAACAAAGAAAAAGAAGAAAAAATTGCTCAGATCAGTATTCTGGTTGGGAAAGAGCAGCTGACTGTTCCTGAAGTGGCAGCAGGTGATATTGCAGCGGTAGCCAAATTATCTACCACTGCTACCGGTGATACCTTAACCATAAAATCAAATCCAGTTCTGATCGATCCGATCGAGTTTCCTGAACCGACTTACAGCGTAGCCATTACCCCCAAGAGTAAAGGGGATGAAGATAAGCTAAGCGGAGCTTTACAGCGTATAATGGAAGAAGATCCTGCCATTCGGTTTGAGAAAAATGCTGAAACGCACCAAAACGTTTTAACTACTATGGGGGACAGCCACCTGGATATTATTATGGAAAAGTTTTCTAATAAGTACGGTCTGGAAGTGGAGATCGAGGAAATGCTTATTCCTTATCGTGAAACCATCAAAACCAGCGTAGAAGTAGAAGGAAAACATAAAAAACAAAGTGGTGGTCATGGGCAGTATGGACATGTCTGGATCCGCTTCGAGCCCCATGATGAACATTTCACTTTTGAAGAAGAAGTATTTGGCGGTGCTGTACCGCGTAATTACTTCCCGGCAGTGGAGAAAGGCCTGCAAGAGGCCATGCAAGAAGGAGTACTGGCCGGCTATCCAGTTACCAATATTAAGGCTACCCTCTATGATGGTTCTTATCATTCCGTTGACTCTTCAGAATTAGCCTTTAAGATGGCGGCTCGTTTAGCTTTCAGAAAGGGCATGGAAGCAGCCAAGCCTGTATTGCTAGAACCCATTGTTAATGTGGAGATTGAAGTTCCTGATGCCTATATGGGAGATATCATTGGTGACTTAAATAGTAAGCGTGGACGTGTGCTGGGCATGGAGCCATCCGGCAAGAATCAAATCATTAAGGCCCAGGTGCCCGCCGCAGAAATGGTTCGCTATACCATTGACCTAAAATCGATGACTCAGGGCAGAGGAAAATTTAAGATGGAATTTGATCATTATGAAGAAGTGCCTGCACAGGATGCAGAAAAAATTATCGCCCAAGCAAAGCAGCAACGGGAAGAAAAATAAGAAAACTAGCGTTTCTAAAGGAGCCTCGAATGAGGCTCCTTTTTATGTATCAGAAGGTAAAATTTACACATAATTGAATAATATAACAATACGTGATATTATTATGAATATAAAGACAGGGAATATTTGCGTATGTAACATCAGCCAAAAAGCTAATCAGATGTAGTGAAGGGGGCAGGCGTTTGCATATGGGGGGGGGATTTGGTCTTATAGAAGCGCCGGGTGTGCAATTAATTAGGTAGGGGGGAAACGTCTTGTTAAAGAAGGAAAAGGATCTGGCGATTTTGGATGTTTTTCGTAAGCAGACACCTACTATTCCTCAGCTCTTTTACACTACGGTGGGAAATGCTGGGGATTTTCCGGCCAATACGTATAAAACCAAGCAGGGTTGGAAGACGATTAACTACCGCCAATGGGCAGATATTTCTGAATCGATAGCGTATGCTCTAATGAAGTTAGGAGCCAAGAAAGGTGATGATATCTGCTTGCTTTCCAGGTTAACGGCTCCAAGAGCCTGGGCTGATATTGCCATTCAGATCAGCGGTGGAATAAGTACCACAGTACCTATTACAGTCAGTGATATAGACCTAGTCTACATTATTAATCGAGCAGATATTAAATTTATCTTTGCGGAAAACCAAGCCGTCTTGAAGCGGGTGGTACAATTACGGGATAAAATGCCCTCATTGCAGGCTGTCATTTGTCTGCAGGAAGATTTTGCAGGGGATCAGAAGTTTACCTTTGGCTTGGAGGAATTTATCCAGCAGGGGATTGATTATAGCAGGGAAAAACCCGATTTACTACACCAACGGTGGCAGAATATTACCACGGATGATCCCGCCCGCGTTATCTATACTCTAAGTACTATGAATAAGTTAAAATGTTCTATCCTGAAACAGAGTGAATGGATCGAAGGCGAGCGGCAGGAACTAAACAGCCTCCTGGAGAAAAACCTGGAGGGAAAGCTGAATAATATTTACGCCACGATTATTCCCTTGCCTGATAGCAGAGAAAGAACCTATGCCTTTTTATCCATGGTGGCTATTGGTGCCTTAATTAAATTTGGAGCAGGACCGCCCAGGATACAAAACACAAAGGATTTACGCAGGATGGCGGCACAAAAGGATATTGTTATCGCTTAAAGCAAGCATGTTTTATTTCTTTATAATCTTTTAAAACTAAGACCTCATATAGGGGTCTTTTTTTTATAAAAATGTATCGTTTTCCATGCGGGGTTTGCTTTGGTGCTGGTGCATGATAAAATTAATCCAGCTTCAAAGTATAGTGGAGGAAGACGATATGCAATTGCTGCAGGAATTCTTCAGGCAAAATTATGATTTAACTATGTTGATCCTGATCTGCCTAGCCATATTTTTTGCTTTTTATATTGCTGGGATTCTGGTGGCTAGGTATCTGGTTACCTTTATCGGCCGGGTGGTATCAAAAAGTCGTATTGACCTGGACCAGCACCTGCTAAACGCCTTTGAGATGCCTTTACGCACCCTTTTTGTCGTACTGGGTGTTTATTATACATTATGTTATTTAGACCTTCCTGCTCAGTATGACGTAGTTTTGGTTAAAATATTACGTTCATTTATCGTGCTGGTTATTGCCTGGGGCATTTATCGCCTGGCAGGGACCAAAGCTTTTTTAACCGAAGAGCTGGTTGATCGTATGGAAATGGATCAAATACTGGTGCCGCTTATTTCCAAAGTTATTCAGATTGCTATTATTGCTTTATCAGTCATATTGATAGCCAATGAATGGGATTATGATGTCAACGGCTTTATAGCTGGTTTGGGCCTGGGCGGTCTGGCCTTTGCCCTGGCGGCCCAGGATATGCTGGCCAATTTATTTGGCGGCATTGTTATTGTCATGGAAAAACCTTTTTCTCTGGGCGACTGGGTATATACGCCTTCAGTGGAAGGAACGGTTGAAGATATAAGCTTTCGCAGTACACGCTTTCGAACTTTTGCTCAGGCATTGGTGACAGTGCCTAACTCAACACTAGCCCGCGAAGCGATTACCAACTGGAGCAGGATGGGGAAACGCCGTCTCGATTTTCATCTGCGCTTAAGTGTAAAGAGTACTGCAGACCAGATGAAAACGGTGGTGAAAAGCATTGAAGAAATGCTCCGAGATCATCCCGGTATTCATCCTGAAACCATTATGGTTTACCTGGAAACGATCCACCCTGGCAGTCTGGATGTTTTTGTTTATTGTTTTACCAGCACTACAGTATGGGATGAATACCTAGCTGTGCGCGAGGATGTTAATTTTAAAATTATGGAGATACTAGACGCAGCAGGGGTATCAATGGCATTTCCCAGTCAAAATCTGGTGGTTGAAAACTTGTAAAAAAAAGCAGAAAAAGTGCTATAAAACTATACATCCAAACATTACTATAATACTATATAGCTAAGAAGGATCCATCGAATCCACGGTCGGTGTCATGGAATGGGGGCAGGCTGTATGTATTTTCGTAATGCCCAGCATGAAAACAACTTCTACAGCTTTCTGGCTCGGGCAGGAAAGAGCGAACATTGTAGTGAGCCTGATTATCTGGCTGCCATCTATATACTGAGTTCGCTGGCTGAAGACCATCCTGTCATAGAAAAATGCATTCATCCTGATAGCATAAACTTTGGACTATTATCCAGAATTGGAACCGGTATCACGGCAGCCCTTATTCATCTTGCTATGGATGTCTTCAACCCATTTTTCTGGCCCTGTCATTCAGTACAGGAATTTATTCGCGAGAATGATCCTTACTATGGACGTATCGTTATGAATGCTATTAAGATCAGGCATCTGGTCTGAACAGTTATTTGCTGTTGATAAACTTACATGTAATATAGTGAACAGTAATAGAAAAGCCAAACCGCTTTCGGTCATATTGAACTGAGCTCTGTCAGAGAGCAGTTCAATATGACTGGAAGCGGTTTGGTTTTATGATTTAGATTTTAAAAGCAAGAGTACTCAGTTAAGCAAAGAGGAATATCCTTTCTTATTCCACCTCTGTATTGTTAAGTTTAACCGGTAGTAATCTTTATTTCTGGCGGGATTGTTCCATTTCGCGCAATGCTTTACGATCAATTTTCTTCATATTATTAGTTCGCAGAATTTCATCCAGGAATTCCACATGTATTAACTTTAACAATAACATAATAACAAAAGGCGGAGAACCTTACCTGAGACTGTTTCCGAAGTATCAGCATAATCCGTAAGGGGGAAGATAATAAACTATTCCGGTTTACTTTCTAATTCCTGCAGTAACTGGCGATACCACTGGTCTAAAAATGTGTAGAAGTCCTGGCCGAAGCGGAGGGTATACATCTGAAATTCATCAATGCCCTGGGAATGATCGGCCTCAACCTCATTCAATCGCGTTAATAGTTCTTGAAGCTGGTCTAGATGCTGGTGAATAAGCT
>DUSB01000003.1 GCA_012840625.1 Syntrophomonadaceae bacterium | reverse complement strand
GGGATATGGTGTATAAAAATCCCTGGGGTCTAAAAGCAGCGCTGGGTGAAAACCCCAAACGCGTGTATCAAATGCAAAAGAAAGCTCCTCAAACCAGAATGGCCAATGCTTCCATCCTGCGTCAGTCTTTTTATACGGCCAGCCAGCTAATAGATAGTACGGATCTGAAAGCCCAGGAGAGGTATCAATATGAACCTTTGTTCAGGGTATTGAAAAAGGAAATGCCACTGCTGCTTCATGTTCATCGTGCTGATGATATCCTTACTGCACTGCGGATACAGGATGAGTATCACTTTGATCTAATCATACAGCATGGAACCGAGGCGTTACTGGTAGCAGATGAATTAGTCAAAAGGCAGGTACCGGTGTTCCTGGGACCGCTTTTTTCTAATCGTGCCAAGGTAGAGATGAAGGAGCTAGCTTTCGAAAATGCCGCTCGCCTGGCCCAAAGAGGGGTGAAGTTTTGTTTTATTAGTGATCACCCGGTTATTCCCATTGAACAGCTGCGGGTTTGTGCAGCTCTGGCCGTGCGTGAAGGATTGGATGAAGAAACAGCTCTGGCGGCCTTAACTTCTATTCCAGCGTCCTTACTTAAGCTGGATGATGAGTTAGGAAGCATTCAGGTGGGTAAACGTGCTGACCTGCTTATTCTTAACGCCCATCCATTTGATTTCTGCTCGCGCGTGGAAAAAGTATTTGTGGATGGCGTTTTATGGGGGGGTATGCATGAATAAAGGCGATATATATACTGTTTATTTAGACGGTGCAGTGATGACAGTCTGTGTTCTGGGATCTTATGTAGAAGAATTAAGTGGCGAAGAAATGGTAGTCCTGGCTATTATTAACCAGGAGAACATGGTACATGTGCCGATAGAAGATTTAAACACTTTGTTTCCCCATAAACATTATTTAAATTAAGGATTGAAAAGCCCTGCGGGGCTTTTTTTATGCCACCAATTACCACCTTTTACCTCCAGGAAAAACTGTTTGGTGAACGAAGTAGAAACTTAACAGTTTAAATATGGTATTTACGAGGTGGTAATGGATGAAACGTTATTTTTTATTCGTAATGGTATGCTGTTTCTTTATTGCTTGTTTTTTCTACCGGGCGTCTCCGGTTATGGCGCCGCTACTGCCGGTAGATGAGCAGCAGTTGTGCTCAGCGCCTTCTTACGCGCCGCCGATCTATGTAAATGGTACTCTGTGCCAATTTGATACTCCGGCCCAGCTTAAAGATTTTCGCACCATGGTTCCCGCATGCTTTGTCATGGAAGTTTTAGGCGGAGAGTTGAGCTGGAATCCGGCGGAAAAGGAAGTGGAGCTTGATTTCCAAAACCAACATTTTGTCTTTACCTTAAATTCACCCCGTGTTTTGATTAATGGTGAAACATTTCATCTGGATGTGCCTGCCTACGCAGACCAAAATCGCCTTTATATTCCGCTTCGTTTTGTAAGTGAGCATCTGGGTGCTTCTGTCAGCTGGAATCAGGCCAGTCAGAGTATTCATATTTGTTCTGGGTCTCAAGATAAAGTGGTTTTTGCTTATTATTATTACAAAGCCTATAATGAACTGGTTCGCCATACGGATGTAATCAGCGACCTGGCCTGCCGCTGGTATGCAAGTAGCCCGCAGGGAAATCTGTATTATGATTACCAGGATTGCTATGATGACATCCTGCGATTGGCTCAAGAAAATGGTATTCGCACTCATTTATCAGTGGTTTTAATGGGCCAAAAACCCCTGCATACCCTGCTTGCCAATCCTCAGCATCGTCACCGTTTGATTGATGAGCTGTGTACTGAAATGGAGAAATATCATTATGATGGGATTAACATCGACTTTGAATTTATAGCACCGACTGATGCAAAGCATTATGTACTTTTTTTACAGGAATTAAAAGCTGCTATGGGTTCGGACAGGCAGCTTTCTGTGGCGGTTTTTGGCCGCACAGCCAAGGATAAGTGGGCATCAGGCTATGATTATTATGGCATTGGTCAGGTGGCTGATTGGGTAGTGGTCATGGCCTATGATTATCATTATCTTGATACTGCGCCGGGGCCCATTGCACCACACTGGTGGGTGAGGCAGGTAGCCGACTATATGGTATCGATTATGCCGGCGGAAAAAGTTTTATTAGGTATGCCCACCTATGGTTATGACTGGGGACAGGGCATCGCCTGTAAAAGCATCAGTGCCAGCCGCTTGAATGATATCCGCAATAAACATTCCCTGCAGGAGTACTGGGATCAGAACTCAATGAGTCCTTATTATCAGTATGTAGATAGTGCGGGTCGAAGTCATGAAATCTGGTTTGAAAATGCAAAAAGCCTGCAGGTTAAAACTGATATTGCCCGGCATTACCAGCTGGGTGGGGTTTCTTTCTGGAGGGTTGGAGCTGGCTTTGAAGACATTTATCAGGTTATGGGTTCTTATCTAAATAATGCTGCCGTTCAATAGATATGTCGATAAAAAAGATCAATTCGTCAAAGATGACATGGTAGGCTATAATTATACCTGATATTTACATCATGCCGATTTTTCTTGCTATCAGGCCTCCGGCGCTCTGGTGGCAGGAAGTCGGTTGAAACGGTAAGAGTGACGATGTGGATACAAGGGGTAAAGTTTATAGTAGAGGTGTAGATAAAGTGAGCTGATTAGATAAGAGCGGGAGGGGTAAAAATGAAACAGCCCAGCCTCTTTGATGATTTGCAGGCAGACAAGCAAACAGAGGAAGGAAGATTTCAAGCTGAACCGGTAGAAAAAGAATATGTGCCATTTTTACCGGGAGTTAAGGCCGAAGAGGCATTCCTGGATGTTCATGATTTACATGAACTGCGTTTACAATGCCAGGAGTGTCAAAAGTGTGAATTAAGGGGACAATGTACTCAGGTAGTGTTTGGGGATGGCAACCCCCATGCTGACCTGATGTTCATAGGGGAAGGTCCGGGTGCAGATGAGGATCGCACCGGCATTCCTTTTGTAGGTCGGGCAGGTAAACTGCTGGATAAGATTCTGGCTGCATCGGAGCTGCAGCGTGATGAAGTGTATATAACCAATGTGGTCAAGTGCCGTCCGCCGGGCAATCGTCTGCCCAGTCCGCTGGAGACAAAAATATGTCGCAGCTATCTGGAGGCACAAATCCGCTTGATCCAGCCCCGACTGATTGTATGCCTGGGTGCTGCAGCTCTGCAAACAGTGATCAAGCCGGGTGCCGGGATAGGAGCAACTCGGGGTCGATGGCTGACTAGACAGGGTATACGTATGATGGCTACCTATCATCCAGCTGCCTTGCTGCGTAATGAGAAATATAAACGACCTACATGGGAAGATTTTAAACAGATTCGAGATAGCTATAAATTATTAAAAACAGATCAGCAGGACTGATCATAGTCATTGAGGTGAAGTCTTTGCATTTTACGGTATACAGTGAAAAAGAAATGCAGGGTTTGGGGGCCAAGCTGGCTCAGGTGCTGCAGCCCGGTGATGTGGTGTACCTGCTCGGCAATTTGGGAGCCGGGAAAACAACATTGGTGCGCGGATTTGCCCGGGCTTGTGCTTACACTGGAAGGGTAACCAGTCCTACCTTTACCCTGATGAATATTTACGAAACCGATCCTCCCATCTATCATTTTGATTTTTACCGCCTGGAGTCAACAGATCTCTCTGATCTTGGCTTGGAAGACTATCTGGAGCGTGCCGGCATTTCTTTCATTGAATGGCCTGAGCTTGGCAAGGGAAGTCTGCCGCAGGAGGCGCTGGTGGTAAGTATATCTCTAACAGATGATGATTATGATCGGGAACGCCAGGTGGAAATTTATGCCCGGGGGGATCAGTATGAGAAGCGACTGGAAGGATTGATACAGTATGTTACTGCTGGCGATTGATAGTGCTACCCCTGTGGCCGGTGTAGCCTTGTGGGGGGATGGCAGGATTTTACGAGAAGAATATTCTGATTATAAACAAACCCATTCTCGCGATTTAATGCCCATGGTAGATCGTATACTGAGATCATGTGAAGTGGATATAAAAGAGATCAGTGTACTGGGAGTAACCATCGGACCGGGGTCTTTTACCGGACTGAGAATTGGTCTGGCCACCGTTAAGGGGCTGGCTATGGCGGCGAATCTACCCGTGGTAGGCATTTCTACGCTGGAAATGATGGCCCACAATTTTGCCCATAATTCTGCGCTGGTTTGTCCACTGCTGGATGCACGGAAAAACGAAGTATACACTGCTTTTTTTGATGTACATTCAAGCTATCCCAGGCGTCTGAGCAAAGATCTTTTTTGTTCTCCGTCTGAATTTGTAGAGATTGTAAAAGAGCAGCGTATAGAATTAAACTATGAAAAAGTTATCTTATTAGGAAATGGATATACACCTTATAGTGAATATTTCCAGAATGAGCTGGGGGAAGAATATGCTTTAGCTCCGGCTCATCTGATGTACCCACGGGCTGGTGCCCTGGCGAGTTTGGCTGTAGAACGTGCCATAAAAGAAGAATTTGATGATGTGCGTACAATCAAACCGGTCTATGTGCGTCTGTCTGAAGCGGAATATCAGTTAGGAAAAGAGGCATAATGGTGTTAAATCAGCAGTATATCATACGCAGGATGACGGATCAGGATCTTGATCAAATTATGCGTATTGAACACGAATCGTTCGCGATTCCCTGGTCGAGGGAGTCCTACCAGTCGGAACTGCGCAATCATTTTGCTACCTATCTGGTTTGTGATGTTGAGGGTGAGGTAGTAGGTTATGGTGGAATATGGGTGGTGTTTGAAGAAGCCCACATCACCAATATAGCCATTGCCGAATCTTTTCGCTCTAAAGGCCTGGGACGGGCTTTAATGCAAGCCCTTGAGGATGTAGCTCATAAAAAAAGAGCCCTGCGGGTGGTTCTGGAGGTTCGTCCTTCTAATCTTATCGCCCGTAATCTGTACGAATCGCTGGGCTATGTAATTACCGGAGAACGTAAGCATTACTATGTCGATGATGGTGAGGATGCTCTTATCATGACCAAGTTTTTATTTTAAAACAAATAGGGATTCCCGGATACGCTGTTGGAAAGTGAGTGGTTTATTTGTCACAACAAGAAGTGCTTATTTTAGGTATTGAGACATCCTGTGATGAAACATCGGCCGCCATTGTCAGGGACGGTCGTGATATTTTATCCAATGTTATTCATTCTCAAATCTCTATTCATCAACCCTTTGGTGGGGTGGTTCCCGAGGTAGCTTCCCGCAAACACATTGAAAACATTCCCTGGGTGGTTGATCAGGCTTTTACTGATGCAGGATTGACATATGAAGATATTCATGCGGTTGCTGTTACCAACCGACCGGGTCTAATCGGGGCTCTTCTGGTGGGCCTATCCTATGCTAAGGGTTTTGCCTATGCTTTAAAGCTGCCATTAATCGGGGTTAATCATCTTCAGGGTCATATTTATGCCAATATTTTAGAACATGGTGATATTCCCTTTCCGGCTGTCTGCCTAGTAGTTTCCGGGGGTCATACCAGTCTGCTCTTGATGGAAAACCAAAGCCAGTACCAGTTACTTGGTGGAACCTTGGATGATGCAGCTGGAGAGGCTTTTGATAAAGTAGCTAGGTTTTTAGGCCTGGGTTATCCTGGTGGTCCGGCCATAGAAAAGGCAGCCCGTACAGGAGAAGCGGGGCATGTTCGCCTGCCACGGGTTTTTTTAGATCGGCCTGACTATAATTTTAGCTTTAGTGGACTGAAAACTGCGGCTATGAATATGTGGATAAAACTACAGCGGCAGGGGGATAAGCGTGTGGATAATATGGCAGCGGAATTTCAACTGGCTCTTGTGGAAGTCCTTGTGGAAAAAACTCTACGTGCTGCCAGGGCCTATGAAGTATCCAGTATACTGCTGGCCGGAGGCGTAGCTGCTAATAGTTTACTGCGCAGTCTTATGGAAAATCGTGCCGAAGATGAGGGGAAAAAAGTTTATTATCCCCCAATAGAGCTTTGTACAGATAATGCGGCAATGATTGCTGGTCGGGCTTATGAGGATTTTTGCCAGGGGATTTATGCCGGCTTAGACCTTAATGCACAGGCCCACCTACCAAGCATATAAAAGAGCTGTGGATAATGTGTATAACTCTGTTGATAAGTGTAAATAGGGGCTTTCCCGATATCTGCAGTAGGAGGAAAAAAAAGGGATACAGAAAAAAGCCAGCCATATAGTCATATCAAGCTTGTGGATAACTATTAGAAAGGAGAAACACCCATGCATCCAGTCTTATTCCAGATAGGTAATTTCAATATATATGCCTGGGGATTCATGCTTGCTGTTGCTGTATTAATAGCAGTTGGAGGGATATCGAGGCTGTTTAAAAAAGAAGGCTATGATCCCGGTATGGTCATCGACATGGTGATTATATTAGTGCTGGTAGGATTGTTTGGTGCACGTCTGGCCTATATTGCAGTCTACGAATGGCAGGAATTTCTGACCCGGCCCGCCATGTTTTTTGGTCTGTCTGGAGAAGGTTTTAGCGGCTTAATCTGGTATGGAGCTTTTATTGGCGGTTTTATTGCGTTTCTCCTCTATATCTGGAGGCATGAACTGCCTTTTTGGTCTACGGTCGATATGTTTGCTCCTTATTTAGCGCTGGGTTACGCCCTGGTACGCATAGGGTGTTTTCTAAATGGCTGCTGTTATGGCCTGCCAACCACCTCACCACTGGGGGTGGTATTTCCTCTGCTTGATTCCACTCCCCGGCATCCCACCCAGCTTTATAGTTCGGCACTTAATTTTCTGCTATTCTTTTTCCTGATCTGGTATTTCCCGCGCCGAAAATTTACCGGTGAAATTTTTATTCTTTACATAATGGGGTATTCGCTTTATCGTTTCATAGTGGAGTTTTTCCGCGAAAGTCTGATCATGTGCGGTCCTCTAACTTTGGGACAGGTTTATACGCTGGTATTATTAGCATTCGGAATCCTACTATATGTCTTGCGTATGCGCATGAATCATCCTTCAGTATTTACTGAAGGTTCGGGAGGAAAAAAGGAGGACATCAGCGGTGAATAAGAAAAAACGATCTGAACTCAAGCAACAGATAGGCAGCAGGAGAAAGCAACTGGATAGGGAGGAAATCATGCATAAAAGCCAGCTGATTACCCGACGGCTGTGGGATCTTAGACCATTACAAACAGCTGAAGCGATCATGGTCTATGCTGCTAAGGACCAAGAAGTTGATTTGTCTCTTTTTATCGAACAGTCGCTACAGGCAGATAAAAAGGTTTTCCTGCCGCGAGTAGAAGGGAAGGATATTGCGGTGCTTCCCTTTGCAGGATGGGAGCAGATGCAGCTAAGCTCTTGGGGGATAAAAGAGCCGCTGGGTAACTCCGTATCACCGGATATACTCGATGCCGTGATTGTGCCCGGGCTGGTCTTTGATGGCAGGGGCTACCGTCTGGGCTATGGGAAAGGATATTATGATCGTTTTTTATCCGGTTTGAGCAGGGATGTCTTCATCTGTGGAGTATGTTATGAGTTCCAGATCGTTGATACCATTTATCCCCATGCAGGGGATATCCCCGTCCACTGGATTGTAACTGAACAATCTGAACTGGCTATTAACCTGGATTTTTTCTAATAAAAATACGCTGCAGACCGGGTACGGCCCTGGTGTTTTTGCTTCTCTGAAAGCTAAAACACCAGGGCCGTACCCGGTCTATTTTGCAACGGAGGAAAAACTGTCAGGTTTGAGGTTGTTTATTGCTGGCTGTTGTCAGGCTGTGGCTCGCTTATGGCTTCTTTTATGGTGGCCAGCGCACCGGCTAAACCCGCTAGATCACCGGGGATAATTAATTTGGTGGCCTGCCCATTGCCTACATCCCTCAGGGCTTCCAGAGATTTTAGCGCCACTACTTTTTCGTCAGCAGCAGCATTTTTAATCATGATCAGACTATCAGCGTAGGCTTTTTGTACGGTAAGAATGGCTTCGGCTTCTCCCTGCGCTTCCAGGATTAAAGCCTGTCGGCTACCTTCTGCCTCACGAATTGCTGCCTCCTTTTGTCCCTCTGCTTCCAGGATGGCGGCCGTTTTTTGTCCTTCCGCCCGTAAAATAGCTTCCCGCTTTTCTCTTTCGGCTCGCATCTGTTTTTCCATAGCCTTTTGAATATCATCGGGGGGAAGGATGTTTTTCAGTTCTACGCGGTTTACTTTAATGCCCCATTTATCGGTAGCTTCATCAAGAATTGCCCGTAGCTTGGTATTAACAATGTCACGAGAGGTTAGAGTTTCATCCAGCTCCAGCTCGCCCACAATATTTCGCAGGGTGGTGGCGGTTAAATTCTCAATAGCCATAATGGGATTAGAGATTTCATAGGCAAATTTAAAGGGATCAGTAACCTGAAAATAAACCACGGTGTCAATCATCATGGTGACATTGTCCGAGGTAATGACCGGTTGAGGTGGAAAATCAACCACCTGTTCACGTAGATCTATAATATTGCGAAAACGATCAATAAAGGGAATAAGAATATTGATTCCCTGCTCAGCAGTGCGGTGGTATTTCCCCAGGCGTTCCACAATTCCTACTGTCGCTTGATGAATAATTTTAATGGAAGAAAAGGCGACAATAATTACAAAAATAAGTAGGAAAAGGTTGGCTAAAACCTGCATGTAAACACTCCTTTCATCCAGACATCAGCTTTCTTTCTTGACTGATTGCACTATAAGTTTAACACCATCAATACCATTTACAACAATAGCTGTTCCTGCAGCAATATTTTCATGGGCTACTGCAGTCCATATTTCGCCATTAACTTTTACCTGACCGTATTCAAAAGGGGTGATATCCCGGGTGGCAATACCCTGCTGCCCAATGAGTGCATTAACATTACTGGCAATGTCCCTGGTTTTAACCAGCCGTACTACCAGGGGGCGGGTAAACAGAATGAAGAGCAGGGCGAATATTGAAAAGAATAATAGCTGGCTTTGTAAAGAAATAAACCATCCTATACTTATCCCTGCAGCCACTAACAAAGCTGCAATTGCGAACCACAGGAACCAGAATCCTGCTGTTAAAATCTCTATTATTCCGGCTAAAATAGCAATAATAATCCACTGGAGAGCAGAAATACAGATTCACCTCCTCGAGATTTACCTTACTAAGATATGCTTTAAATGTATTCCTATGATATCATAGTTACGCGGGTAGGAATTTGTTTTTAAATGACAAATTATGAGTAGTGTATTAATTTTTTGCACTGCATATTTATCCTCTTTAAAGCATGGGGTATAATGTAGTGTGGAAACTTCCAAAACCATCTACAGGTTTCACTGTATTTAAGTACTATTTCATTTAGGAGGTATATGCTATGGCAAAGAAAGAGCAAGTAATAGAGCAGCTTAAAAAAGCCTGCCCGGATGGTAAGATGAGTTGTACCGATGCCAGACAATTTGCGGGGGAAAAAGGAATACCATTATCCGATATGGGTAAATTATGCGATGAGGTTGGCATTAAAATACACAGTTGTGAGCTGGGATGTTTTTAAGCGCGTGGCATAATAAAAAAAGGATGGAGCAGATCGTCAGTGTAAAGGAGGCCAATAAGTGACAGCATATATTTATTCCATCTGTACCAGTCCTGAACGGGGGCAACTGAAAAAAGAGGTTCAATCGGTACGGATAATTGATAACTATGGAATTGAGGGCGATGGACATGCCGGAGACTGGAATCGGCAGATCACCCTATTAAATCAGGCCAGTGTCGAAAAGGTTAATCGCGAAAAAGGTTTAAATATTGGCCCGGGTGAGTTTGCGGAAAACATCCTCATTAAAGATCTGGATTTTAGTTCGATTCAAGTGGGAACCCGGATTCGTCTGGGAAGCGATGCCGTGGTAGAGGTAAGTCAGATAGGCAAAGAAGATCATCCCTCAGTCGTAACACGGACCCTGGGTGTTTCACTGCTTCCATATGAGGGACTTTTTTGTAAAGTTGTTCAAGGGGGAGAGATTCATAAGGGTGACCCTGTGGAGGTATTATGATGTACAAAACAGGTATACTTGTTTTAAGCGATAAGGGTGCACGTGGAGAACGGGAGGATTTATCCAGCCAGCAGATCCGGGACCTTCTCCGCGAAGATCGTTTTGTTTTTCATTACTACGAGGTCATACCGGATGAGCAGGATTTAATCGAAGAAAAGATGTGTTATGCTTGTGATACGCTTAAATTGGATCTCCTCTTAACCTCAGGTGGAACTGGTTTTTCCAGCCGGGATGTAACCCCGGAAGCAACTCTGGCGGTAGTGGACCGACAGGCACCGGGTATACCGGAAGCCATGAGATGGGCTGGCCTGCAGAACACACCCAAGGCTGCTCTATCCAGAGCCCAGTCGGGTATTAGAGGGCAAACCCTTATTATCAACCTGCCCGGCAGTGTTAAAGGTGTACGAGAATCACTGCAGGCAATTCTTCCTGCCCTGGAGCATGGCCTGGATATTTTAAAAGGCAGTGCTGCTGATTGTGGCCAGGATTAAGAAAAATTTAGCATTGATAATCCATTCGGGTATAAAAAGAAAGCGCTTGGAGCAAACTTAAAAGCGATGATGTTAGGCAGATTTATGTAAGTATTTTTCATTTCATACTTGACATGTCGTGCCTAATATTATACAAAATTATTAGCACTCGCATTAATTGAGTGCTAATAACAAAAAACATATTAAACATATTAAAGGAGGTATACCTGTGAATATTCAACCATTAGGAGATCGGGTAGTAGTAAGAGTTGAAGAGGTAAAAGAGCAAAAAACAAAGAGTGGGTTGTATGTACCGGATACAGCTAAAGAAAAACCGCAGGAGGCGGAAGTACTGGCTGTAGGACCTGGCTCATTAAATGATAAGGGTGAAAGAGTACCCCTGGAAGTTGCAGTTGGCGACAAGGTGATCTTTTCCAAATATGGTGGTATGGAAATTAAAATTGAAGGCGAAGAATATCTTATTCTTTCAGAAAGAGACATTCTGGCCAAGTTCAGCAAATAATATAACAGATCTATTAAGGAGGGTACAAGATGATTGCCAAAGAAATAAAATTTGGTGAAGAAGCCAGGAGAGCCCTGGAAAAAGGTGTAGATACACTGGCAAATACAGTAAAAGTAACCTTGGGGCCCAAAGGAAGAAACGTTGTACTGGATCGTAAATTTGGCTCCCCAACTATTAGTAATGACGGCGTGACTATTGCTAGAGATATCGATCTCGAAGATCCCTGGGAAAATCTTGGCTGTCAGCTGGTTAAAGAAGTAGCCATCAAAACCAATGATGTCGCGGGTGATGGGACAACTACTGCCACCCTGCTGGCACAGGCTATGATTAAAGAAGGGCTAAAAAACGTTGCGGCGGGAGCTAACCCCATGATCATGAGAAAGGGTATTGAAAAAGCGGTTAAGGCAGCAGTTGAAGAAATTAAGGTACTCAGCAAGCCGGTTGAAGCCAAGGAATCTATTGCACAGGTGGCGGCTATTTCCGCTGATGATCCTGAAATAGGTCGTTTAATTGCTGATGCTATGGATAAAGTCGGCAAAGATGGCGTTATCACGGTAGAAGAATCTCAGACCATGGGTACCACATTAGAAGTGGTAGAAGGTATGAGCTTTGATCGTGGTTATATTTCTCCTTATATGGTAACCGATACAGAAAAAATGGAAGCAGTACTTGATGAGCCCTATATCCTGATCAGTGATAAGAAGATTTCCTCGGTTCAGGAAGTGCTTCCGGTCTTAGAAAAGGTTGTTCAGACGGGTAAGCCCCTCTTACTGATTGGTGAAGAAGTAGAAGGCGAAGCTCTGGCCACCCTGGTGGTTAATAAGTTAAGAGGTACCTTTAATTGTGTAGCTGTTAAAGCCTCGGCCTTTGGTGAGAGAAGAAAAGCTATGCTGGAAGATATCGCTATTCTAACCAATGGACAGGTGGTTTCGGAAGAAATGGGCTCCATGATGGAAAATGTTACTTTAGATATGCTGGGGCGTGCCAATAAAGTAGTGGTTAAAAAGGAAGAGTGCATCATTGTTGACGGGGCAGGCTCAGAAGACAACGTAAAAGCCAGAATCAATAATATTAAAAAACAGCTGGAAGAAACTGAATCTGAGTATGACCGCGAGAAACTGCAGGAAAGAATGGCCAAGCTTTCCGGTGGGGTTGCTATTATAGAGGTAGGCGCTGCTACGGAGACTGAGTTGAAAGAAAGAAAGAATCGTATTGAGGATGCTCTAGCCGCAACTCAGGCTGCTGTTGAAGAAGGTATTGTTGCCGGTGGCGGTACCGCTTTAATTAATACTATACAGGCTATCGACAAAATTCAGGCAGATGGTGATGAACTAACCGGTATTAATCTGGTTAAAAAATCCCTGGAAGAGCCTCTACGCCAGATTGCTTATAATGCAGGAGCAGAGGGATCTGTGGTGGCTGAAAAGGTTAAACATGCTGAAATTGGAACCGGGTACAATGCTCTTACCGGCACCTATGAAAATATGATTGCGGCTGGTATTATTGACCCTGCCAAAGTAACACGTTCGGCACTGCAAAATGCTGCCAGTATTGCTGCTATGGTTCTAACCACGGAAGCAGTTGTGGCAGAAATTCCGGATGAAGACGAGATGAAAGCCATGATGGGTGGAGGCGGAGCACCTGGTATGGGCGGTATGGGTGGCATGATGTAAGCAAGTCGCAAACCGATAAAATATCTCGCTAACTAAAGAAAAAGTGGAAGACCTTTCATGAGTTTTAGGACTTATGAAAGGTCTTTTTTTGGGTAATACGTTAGCGCAGCGCGCAGAAAAATGTCTGTTATTTATCTCTTAGGCTTATAAATCATAATATAATTCAAATTCCATGGGATGGGGAATGCGGTTGACTTTGCTTGCCTCCCGGCGTTTATTTTTAATCCAGGTATCAATCAAGGCTGGTGGAAAAACGTCTCCCGGCAAAAGGAAGGTATAATCTTTTTCCAGTGCATCCAGGGCCTCATCAAGCGAGCAGGGTAAGGATTTGATTTTTGCTTGTTCTTCCTGACTGAGATGGTACAGATTCACATCATAGGGTCCATAGCCGGCGGCGATGGGATCTATTTTATTCATGATTCCATCCAGACCAGCCATCAGCATGGCCGAGTAGGCCAGATAAGGATTGGCCGTGGCATCCCCGGAGCGAAATTCAAATCGCTTTTGGTGGGGGAGTTTGGCATAGGCCGGAATACGAATGATAGCGCTGCGATTAGCGGTGGCAAAACAAATGTTGACTGGAGCCTCATATCCTGGTACCAGCCGTTTGTATGAGTTGGTGCTGGGACTGGTAAAGGCCAGAAGAGCAGGGGCGTGTTTTAACAGGCCGCCTATGTAATACAGGGCCAGGGGACTTAATTCTGAATAACCGTTCTTATCATAAAAAATGGGCTCACCGTTTTTAAACAGATGCATATGAACATGAAGACCACTGCCGGCTTCCCCATTAATAGGTTTAGGCATAAAGGTAGCCGTTTTGCCTTCCTGGAAAGCCAGGTTTTTCACCAGGTATTTGGTAAGCATGGTTTTATCAGCCATTTCACATAGACCGCCAAACTCAACTTCAATTTCCAGCTGTCCTGGACCCCCTACCTCAGTATGATGG
>DUSB01000068.1 GCA_012840625.1 Syntrophomonadaceae bacterium | reverse complement strand
TACTTACGAGTAGTATTCAGCAGATCTCTGAAGTCAGCCAAGGTTAATTCCTTTTCCTGGGCAAAATAATCGTTGAGTAATTTTTGCCCTTCTTCGACAGCCTCCATGGAAAACAGCATGCTATCACCGGCCTTAATTGCTTGTCCCTGATCAAGTAAATAGGCAAAAAGCTCCCGCGCCTCCTCGGCTTCCAGACCCAGTTCCTGGCTGATTTCTTCCACCGAAGGAGGATTAAACAGCTGTTTTTTTAGCTGACTTTGAATCTGCTGCAGGGCTTCCTGCTGTTTTTTCCCCGGGCGGGGCGTGTAATCAGCTGGTGCCAGCATATTGTTATTGCTGGTCAGCATCTTTTTCTCTTCCATAAATTTTATAATGGCATTAAACTCTTTTGAATTCAACTGCTTAAAATGACGGCTGCGCATATCCTCTTTGGGATAACCCTGGCGCAGCGGATACTTATTCAGGTAATCCTGCATCACCGCCTGCATTTGTTCATAAATCTGTTCTAATGCCAAGCTGCTGAAATAATAACTTCCTTTGCTGCTGATTTCTATAGCCTGTTCTTGCTTCAACAGCACTGCTATTTGTTCTTTAACCTCGCTTTGACTGGCTCCAGTACGCCGGGAAAGCTCATCAAGGGTAAGCAGTTCTATACCTGCTGCCTCCAGCTCATGCAGGATTACATCAGACAGACTGCCCTCTTCCTTGACCGCCAGCTCATTTAAAATCTCTTCCCGGAATCGTTTTTGTCTGGGTGCAACAGGGTCGATAATGCTTCCCCCACCAATGGTAGTAACCGGTGAGTAATAACGGATTATGAAAGGATCCCCTTTGCAGGCTACCACTGGCTTTTCCATAACAATCTGAGCATAGGCTTCTTCTCCTGGCAGAAGTTCGTCTCGATCCAGAAGAACCACCCGGCCCAGGGTTTCATCTGTACCCAGATGAAAGCGAATCCGGTTCCAATTCTCCAATTCCCGGGGGCTGCCTGGTAATAGATGAAGACGGGTATCAACACGGTACGATGGTGTGAGCTGCCCGGGGGTACTCAGAACATAGCCCCGTTTGATATCGGCTACTTCTATCCCCTGCAGGTTTACAGCCACCCGCTGTCCGGCCAGGGCTTGTTCTACTTTTTCATTATGTACCTGCAGGTTGCGGATTCTAACCTGCCGCTGAATGGGCATGAGTTCGACCGTATCTCCAATTTTCAACTGCCCTGACCACAGAGTTCCGGTTACAACGGTACCAAAACCTGCAATCGTAAATACTCGATCTATGGGCAAACGTGCCGGACCAAAAACCGGCTTTTCATGGGTTGTGTCAGCTACCTCTACGATAGTCTGCAGCAGCTCGGGTATGCCTTCTCCGGTAACACTAGATACCGATAGAATAGGGGCTCCTTTGAGTATGCTCTGGTCAATGTATTCCTGCACCTCTTCTTCCATCAGCAACAGCCATTCCTCATCAACGATGTCTTTTTTGGTGATCACCACTACCCCCTGATCGACTCCCAGAAGCTCAATAATATCCATATGTTCACGGGTCTGGGGCATAACACCCTCATCCGCGGCAATGGTAAATAAAACCATATCAATTCCAAAGGCCCCGGCCATCATATGACGAACAAAGCGTTCATGCCCGGGCACATCAACTATAGCGGCCTGCTGCCCGTTGGGCAGGGTAAAGGGGGCAAAGCCCAGTTCAATGGATATGCCGCGTTTTTTTTCTTCCTGCAGCCGATCTGTATTGGCCCCGGTTAGAGCCCGAACCAGGGTTGTCTTTCCATGGTCAATATGTCCAGCCGTTCCTATTATCAGTCTCTTCATAAACCTCTCCTCCTGCTGTGAAGGACTAGCATCGATAAAGTCTATTGTATTGAACCCATCGCCTTTATCAATGCCTGTACCAGTTTATCATCATCCTGCTCCAAAAGAGTACGTACACTGATCAGCATGGCATCATCCTGACGACGTGCAATCACCGCCGGATCCATCAGACGCAGCTGCCGGGCTACGGCCTCCAGGCAGTTTTCCTGGAAGCGGATCGCTACCCCAAAGCCTGACAGACGGTGAACGGGATAGGCGCCTCCACCTACCATATCTTCAACTGGCACTACATAAATATCCGCTATCAGCTCGGTGGAACCTAGCTGTTCTTTAAGCTTTACGCTCAGATTTTGTGCCCTTTGCTCCAGTTCCTGCGCTGATAGAGTCAGCATACGGATAACGGGTATGCCTTGCCACGGATCGCCGAGCAGATATTCCAGCAAGGTGCCTTCCAGCGCAGCAATAGTCATTTTATCTACCCGCAGGGCACGGGTAAGCTGGTTCTTCTTCATGCGCTCAATGTATTCTTTCTTCCCTACAATGATGCCGGCCTGCGGACCCCCCAGCAGCTTATCACCGCTGAATGTTACCACATCCGCTCCCGCGGCCACACTTTCCTGCACCGTGGGTTCATCTTTTAACCCTGCAGCGGACAAATCAAGCAGGATACCGCTGCCCAGATCCTGAACCACCGGAATCCCCCGCCTGCGACCCAGATCGACCAGCTCCTCCAGAGCAACTTCCCGGGTAAAGCCTACTATCCTGTAATTGGAGGTATGCGCTGCAAACAATAGGGCGGTTTCTTCATTGATAGCCTGCTCATAATCAGAAATATATGTTTTATTGGTGGTGCCCACTTCAACTAGGTGGGCTCCACTTAACTTCATTACTTCCGGAATACGAAACGCGCCCCCGATTTCAACCAGCTGACCCCTGGAGACAACGACCTCCTGTCCCTGCCCCAATGTCATCAGCGTTAAGAGCACCGCGGCCGCATTGTTGTTTACCACCAGAGCCGCCTCTGCACCGGTAAGTTGAACCAGCAGGTCCTCCACATGGATGTAGCGTGAACCGCGTTCCCCGCTGGCCAGATCCATCTCCAGGTTATTATACTGTGCTGCCATATCCTGCAGATAATCCAAGGCTCGCAAGCCCAGAGGGGCTCTTCCCAAATTGGTATGCAAAACCACTCCACTGGCATTGATAACTTCCCGCATAGTCCCTGATGCTGACTCAGCCAGCAGAACCTGGGTCTGCTCCAGAATCATTTCCTGCAGCATCTCCCGGGTAAAATCCCCCGGGCTTGCTTTTAATCTTTCCCGGGTCAGGACTACCGCTTCTCTAAGCTTGCTGAGGACAAATTCACGATTATAGACCTGGCAGAACTCCTGTACCTGCTTCTGTGCCAGAAGGTCATCAATGGGTGGAATATTTCTCAAATTGGCCATTCTATATCCCCGCTTTACTGTAATATCGCTGCCAAGCCATTACCGGCGTTGACTGCCTGTAAACTGTGTCCATTTAAAATATAGTCCCCTGAACGCTTCTATTATAGCCTTATACAACAGGGCTAGCAAAATCAGCACCCCCAGCAGGCCAAACAGGGGGTATATTTTGTTCACCAGCTGCGAAAAATCACGGGTAGCCAGCGGCAGAGCCAGCAGCAGGGTTAGGATCAAACAGCTTTTATATTCCATGCGAATTAAGCGCGTAATACGCTGGGCAAAACCATAGCTATTGGCCAGTGCAGTAGTTAGTATCCCTACCCATAATACTAGTAGATAAGCATATTTGCTGCCGGGAGAAATCTTTCCTGCAATATAGAGCATGGGAACTTCATATTGAAAAACCTCCATTTGAAAATGGCTCAAGGCGGTATAGTTAAGCAGAACCAGCAGCCCCAGTATCAATCCACCGGCTGCCGCTCCCTGCATTGCTGCCTTGATACCGGTAACAGTCTGGTATTCGGTCAAAATCACCATGGCCAGCGTAAAATTATACGCCACATACAATACCGCCGCCAGCCCCCAGTATTGAGCCTGAACAGGCCGTAAGGGAACCATTGGCGGCGTACCCATCTGACTGTCCATGCAGAAGGCGGCATAGCCAGAAATCAGCAACAATAAGATGATTTTCAGCGGTACCAGTACATTATATGAATATATTAACCCCGACTTCCCTTTTAATAAAAGTAAAAAAATTAGCAAAAAAGCTGTCATTATACCCAGATATTTATTCAGGTATAGATGTTCATCAAAGATAGCACCACTAGCGGACAGCATAGTGCTGACCCCCAGAAAGAGAAAGAGTGCCAGCAGCAGATCGATAATGCGGCCCCATTTCTTCCCCAACAACTGCTCTAGCAGATCCTGGTAGTTAGAAACCGAAAGCCGGTGCACTACATACATAAGCACCGCACCAAACAGCGTAAAAAGCAGCATCGCCAGCAGGGCCCCCTTGAACCCGCTGTCCAGGTAGGCGACAAAAAACTGAACGATTTCCTGCCCGGAAGCGAATCCGGCACCGATAACAGCCCCCATATAGCCGATGACCAGTAAACAGCGCTGTTTGATCTATGCTCCCTCCCGCATTTCTATACCGTTGAAATAAAGGACCGTTCCGGCGTTTCCTTATTGATAGGGAGGCTGCGGGGTTTTTAGGCTCAGCCATAAAACGAATGAAACCCCGGAAACATACCCTTGTTTCAGCTTTCTTTTAACCAGCCCTTCGCCCGGGTTAAAACCCCTGCATTAATACTTATTCGAAAATTTTCCTTTTACCGCATAAAAATACTAGGAGCGGCAAGAATAGTATAAAAGTTGTTACCGCTAATTTTTTAATAATTTTAACTGGAGGCTCCTATGAAAGCTTTATGGAATGCTTTAACCAAAAATGAATGTACATATCACTACGAACATCCTGCCTGTATACATTATATTGAACAGCGAATCTATGAGCTGCTCTGTCAATACAACCCCTCTCATTCCCGTGATCTTGTTTTTTTATGTATTGGCACCGATCGTGCTACCGGGGACTGTTTGGGGCCGCTGGTAGGCACCCGCTTAAAAAGCTTACATGCCTCGGCTCATGTTTATGGAACCCTGGAGCGTCCTGCCCATGCCACCAATCTGCATAATGTTCTGGGTGAAATCCAAGATCTATTCTATGACCCTTTACTGGTAGCCGTTGACGCCTCCCTGGGCCGCGTTGACCGGGTGGGTTATATTAATGTAAGGGAAGGATGCTTGAAGCCTGGTACTGCTCTAAACAAGAGCTTACCTGAGGTAGGCGACTTTCATGTCTCCGGGGTGGTTAATGTAGGGGGTTTTCTTGATCAGATGGTGCTGCAAAACACGCGCCTGTATGTCGTTCATCGCATGGCTGAGAATATAGCCCGCAGTTTGAATTTTGCTCTTTTGCGCTTCCATCATCAGCGCGATAAAGTTCTGGCCAGTGATTAAAGCTAGCCATAAAAAAGGCTTCCTCGACGGAAGCCCTGGATCTTTGTTTTTCTCAGGCTTTGTTTGCTTTAGCCTGTTTATTGTTGTTTTTATCTGCGGCGGGTTCGGTGGTACTTTTGTTTTTAGACATACTGGTCTTTCCCTCCATAAGACCACCTTCAGCAATATTAATTACACCGCATTCTACATCACCATATATCTGTCCGCTGTTGTTTAATACTACCTTGCCGTTTGCATATATGTTCCCTTCGATTTTCCCGGAAATATACGCATTTTCTGCCCGGGCTTCGCCTTTAATCAGTCCGGTGGGTCCAAGATGCAGCTCACCTTTTACATCAAGCTGCCCATCAAGGGTGCCATCCAGGCGCAAGCTGCCTCGCGAACTGATTTCTCCTTTAATTCGCACATCTTCATCGATAAATGTTTTTATATTTTGCTGGTCTTTTCTTCTTTTCATCATGCCCCTCCTCAGTCAGGAATTTTTACGTGCGGTTCATCCTATCAGGGCAAATAGAGTTTAGGATCCTGATGCTGCCCATTTTTATATATTGAAAAATGGAGATGCGGACCTGTGCTTCTGCCGGTATTACCCATTTCCGCTATCTGCTCTCCCTTTTTTACCTTATCACCCACTGCTACCAGCAGGTTGGAGTTGTGACCGTATTTGGTTTGCAGTCCATAACCATGATCAATAATAATGGTCCGCCCATACACTGGCATGTAGCCGGCAAATGTTACGATCCCATCTGCCGCCGCCAGCACTTCGGTGCCAGCATTATTGGCAATATCTATTCCATCATGAAAGCTCGTACCTGAAGAAAAGGGCGATTTTCGCAGACCATAATCACTGCTAATATCACCTTCTGCGGGCCACTGGTTTGGTATTGCACGGAAAAATCTGCGGTCATTTTTCACCGCTGCCATCATCTGATCCAGCTCTTTATCATACCGGCCCAGATTACTGGTCAATCGAGATACTCCGCCACCACTGCGGCTTACTCCCCAGTCTTTACCTCCCTGTCCACCTGAAGGACGGATTAAACGGCTGTGTTTATCCTGCTTGATCCCCATTAATTTCTTTATTTCTTCCTGTTTCCTTTCTATCTCTTCCTGACGTTTGTTTATTTCTGCTATCTCTGTATTCAATTGCTCAATCTGCTTATCCTTGGCTTTGTTTTCCTGACTAATTTCCTTCACGTGTTTGATCTGATCCATCCCCGATAGATATGCCCATCCCAGCAGGGCGACGCCCAGCAGAAAAATTCCTATTACTATGGCCGTTTGCATAATGGTGTTCCTGGAAATGCTGAGGTTTTTTGGCTTAGAGTCTAAATCCGGTATAATAAGCATTTGTACCGGGTCTTTTTTATTTTTACCCTTTTTAACCATTTATATCCTCTCACCTGATAATCTTATCGCTATATAAAAAATATAAAAATAATTTTTTATTCAGCTTTAATTGACAGAATTATCATATCAATCTTTGCGTATTTTGTAAAATTTACCGCGCTTATGTGCTGTTTTAGCCTTTTACCGCGTTTTACCTGCTAAAGCAGCCGCCTTTTCATCGTATCTGGAGCTGTTGTGAATGTTTAACGTGAAACATTTTGGCTTTAGTAGTGTCCGTTATTTAGGCTCACAATATACCCTCGCCATACACTTGATGTGATGGCATAATTCCCCCCACCATCTCTTTTCTACAAATTGCAAGCAAAAATCCACTTCTTTGCGCTATTTAATTCTACACAAAAATCGCTATGCCTTCTTTTGCTTAGAAAAACCCGTTTGTCACCAGTTTTCACTGGCTGAGGATTCGTTGCTACTGCAAATTCATCACCCTGCACCACTCATTTCCTTCCTTGTTTCTCAACTTGTCAGAGCTTACTCATCGTCATGAGATGATACCGGGCTTCACCAGCTAAATCTGCCTGCCGCATATCCGCAGGGTGATCCCCCTCCATCCGTTCTAACTTACAGAGCGGTCCGGCTTCTGGATTTGTCATATTATGTAAGCCTGCCCGCCCTGTAAGTCCGCCCCGCTTTGCTTGCGCTGGCTTCCGGATCCCCCTGCGGCTTCAGGCCCCGCCGTTACCAGTGATGCCCCTGTCCCCAGGTTTTCTTCCCACTGCTTAGATGATAAGCTCTCTTTCAAGCCATCGGCTCAGCAAACATGGCGGTCAAACAGATAAACAGCCCCGGGTTTAATTATTTTTTAGAAGGAATTATATGCCAATGCGGAGAATTTTAACTGCGGATAACTTTTTCTAAAAGGAGGTGAAAATATGACCAAAAAATTGATAGCTATTGCGGCGCTGCTAGCATTCGTTATCACCATCCCCGGCGCTGTAAATGCAGCCGACAAAATAGTTACTGAAAACGAGGTAGTAGTGTTTAAATTAAACGACTACAACTACTATGTTCAAAAAACCGGTGCTAATGAACTGGTAAAGACCCCTATGGACGTTGCGCCACAGGTAAAGTTTCAGCGCACCTTTGTACCAGTGAGATACTTAGGTAACGCATTAGGTATTACTGACGACAATATTATATGGGAACAGCCTATCCAAACCGCCACTTTAAAAGGTAAGGCCGAACTCAAATTAAAGATTGGCGAAAAGGCTATTGTAAGCGATGGAGTTAGAAAAGAAATAGACGTAGCATCTTATGCCTTACCACCTGGTAGAACCATGTTGCCAGCCAGATATGTTGCTGAAGGATTAGGCTATGAAGTAGGTTGGGATCAGAATAACCAGATCGTATACTGCTGGGAAAAAGGCAAAGCCAAACCAGACCCACAGAAGATCGC
>DUSB01000001.1 GCA_012840625.1 Syntrophomonadaceae bacterium | reverse complement strand
GCATAAGAGTGTCCATTTACGGTCACTACGCCGTTGGTGTTTTCCATGACTACATGTCCATTGGGGTTGACACAAAAAGTACGTACCAGATCATCAAACTCGCTGGTATTAAAAACAATCTTGGGTTCCCAGACTTTATCGGTAAATTCCTGCATTACTGGAGCAGGTAATTCTACCCGTATCCCAATATCAATCTGATTATTGGTCAGAGGAAGATCTAAGGCTTGCGCTTGTTCTGAGAACCACTGTGCTCCATCCCTTCCTGGTGCGCAGATGATCTGTTCCGCATAGAAAACACCGTTCCGGGTGCGTACGCCGACAGCATGGCCATTTTCCACCATGATTTCCTCTACATATTCGCCGGTCCGTACTGTAAGCTTGTTTTTCAATTCCGCACGCATGCTTTGCAGTACTTTCAAGGTATTATCTGTTCCCATATGGCGGATGCGAGCCGGCAGTAGTTTCAAATTAGCCCGGGCTATACGATGGCTGAAATGGAGAAAGTCGTCAGCATCGTTGCCAAAAACACGATCCGGTGCGCCATGCTCTACATAAACGCTGTCTACATAGCTAATAAGAGCCTCCAGTTCTTCTCTGCTGCAATAGGAGGACAGCCAACCGCCGAATTCAGTGGTCAGGGTTAACTTGCCATCTGAAAAGGCACCTGCTCCGCCCCAACCGCTCATAATTGAGCAGCATTTGCATTGCAGGCAGTGATCAGCACCCTTATCAATCATCGGGCAGCTGCGCTTATCAACTTCGCTGCCTTTTTCCAGCATAAGTATTTTATATTGACTGTGCAGACTGAGCTCACGGGCGGCAAAAATACCGGCTGGACCTGCACCAATAATAATTACATCAAAATGTTCAGCCATCAAAATACCCCCTCTATCGAATGCGTACATTTTGAAAAAATTCTTTGCTTAACCGCTTTCAAATTATACCATAAATGTTCATTCCACCATGGTGTTTTCCCTCATGTATAATGGTATATATTGATAGATAGATTGCCAGGAAAAGGGGTGTGGATTTGATCCATACGGGACATTATTTTATTTGGGGTCAGGATCCCTATTTGCTTGATGAAAAAATTGAAACAATTGTTGCCGGGATTCAGGCGGGTGAAGAAGCCCAGCGTCTGTCGATTGATGCTAATGAGCTGTCTGCGGCTGATCTGGGGGAAATATTGGAATTTAGTCCCCTTTTTTCTCTGGCCCGGGTCATTATTATCCGTAATCCATACTGGTTAGAGAAAAGCGATCGCAAAGCTAAACAAAAGCAGGCGGTTGAAGCAGTCTGGAAGGATTATTTTTCCCGTCCCCATGAAGGACAGTACGTGATTATCAGCAGCCGGGATTATCAGGCCAAAAATCCCATCGCGCGTTTATTAAAGCAGCACTGTCAGCTTATCAAAGTGCCGGCCCTTACTGGGACCGAAAAAGAGAAATGGCTCAGCAATGCCTGTAAGCAGCGGGGATTAAAAGCATCCCCGGCGGTGATAAAACAGATGGTAGCTGCAAAGCAGGATTTATATTACCTAAGCAATATGCTGGACAAGTTTTCTCTGCAGGGGATCCAGGTAATACAGACACAGCATCTGGAAGCAGAATTGGATAACATGGAAGAGATCAAGGTGTTCAAGTTAAGTGATGCCTGTCTGCAGCGTAATACTAAAGCGGGCATTCAAACCTTCCATCAGTTAGAGGAGCAGGGGGTACCCTATTTGATGATGACCGCCATGATAAGAGGGCAGTTTATCCTTATGGCCAGGGTGAAATTCTATCATGAACGGGGGTATTCGCTGCAGCAGATTGAATCCATGCTAGGGTATAAGCCTTTTGTTATAAAGAAGATGCATCAGTTAGGGGAAAAATTTAGTTCTGAGGAAATACGCTTTGTTTTCCAGCGTTTGCTGCAGATTGATATCAGTTTTAAAAGCCAGTCCAGAGATCAGCGCCAATTGATAGAGGCTTTTATTATTGAGGTTTGCTCCCATTAAAGCCGTTCATAGGCTGAATAAAAAAAGCGCGGCTGTTATCAACTGCGCCTTTTTAGCTGGGTAATCTATTTAATATTATTCTGCCATCTCAGACATAGCATTAAATTTTTTAGCCAGAATCGATTTTTTATGGGCAGCATTCTTTTTATGTAGGATGCCTTTGGCCACATTTTTATCAATGATGGTAAATGCCTGGGTCAGCTTCTCACGGGCAGCATCAACATCATTATTATTAACTGCGGTTTCAAATTCCTTGATGGATGATTTTAAACGAGTTTTATAAGCCTTGTTTCTGAGACGGTTTTTTTCAGCAATTCGTGCTCTTTTCTCAGGTGATTTGCTTTTTGCCACCTTCTCACCTCCTCGAAATTTTCCAAAACTAACAAAAATAATATAGCATTTAGATATTTGAATTGCAAGCAATATGCCGTATTTGCATTTCACTTCCTGTTTTCAGCATTATAATTTTAGCCTTTTAATGCTTTGCTGGTATATTCTTTCTTTGACATCCGCTGCTTTTTTACAGCAGGTAGGAGTGGTATAATGCCTACATGTGATTGCTTAAGCAATTAAAAAGATATCATTTCAGGGCTTATTGGGGCATTAAATACCAGTATGGGGGAGAAATTTAATCGTGGCGGGTAAAAACAAATTATATCTGCGCTGGGGATATTTAATAGTTATAACCGGGATAGCTATTGCTGCTCGTTTCTGGTTTATTAATCATATACCCACTGTACAGATGTCTGATTTCAATACTTACCATGAAATTGCCAGCAATATTTATAATCATAAAGGGCATAGCCTGTGGGGACAGCCAGTGGCCTGGCAGGGTATGGGCTATCCTACTGCTCTGGGCATTTTTTTTCTGCTGGTAGGAAATGACCTGGTTCATACCGCCAAGCTTTTTAACTGTATAGTATCTATTCTCTCGCTGCCCCTTGTGTTTCTGATCTTTAGAAAACTGAGTTCACACCAGGTAGTGGTTTATGGAGCCTATACCCTGGTAGCTTTGCTCCCTAATTTTATTGCCTATAATAACGTGGTGGGTACGGAAGTATTTTTCACCTTTCTTTTTGCACTCATTATTTTTCTACAGCTATACTCTTTTAATAACTGGATCCGCTATCCCTTGCTGGGTATCAGTATAGGCCTGGCAGCTCTGACGAAACCATTCTTCCTGGCCTATCCCCTGGTGGTTGGTCTGTATATATGGTTGAAAAACAAGGATGGGCGGGAAACTCTGGTTTTAGTGCTTACTGTCGCTGTGCTTATGACAGCGGTGGTTTCCCCCTGGACTGTGCGTAACTTTAATAAATTTGGAAGTTTTATTCCTGTATCCTATAACTCCGGTTATGTGCTGTATATAAATAACAACGATGCCAATGTTACTGGGGGCTGGATGGATTTAAGGGATGTTCCGGCCTCTCCACAGCTGAAAAAACAAATTGATGCTGAACTGGTGAAAAATCAGGGTAATGAGAAATTAGCTCCCCATTTAGATAAGATTCTAAAATCTGCTGCCCAGCAATGGATTAAGGATAATCCCGGTGACTTTGCCCGCTTGAGTTTATTGCGCATCAAGCAGACCTTTTTTTCCGGAGCCTGGGATATCGAGGCTTGGACTATGAATGAAATGGCTCCAGCTGCCCAGGAAGACCCGGTACGCTTTCAGCGTAAATTAAACACTTTTTATGCTGCGGCTGACATCCTGGTTTACATCCTCTGTTCGGCGGGAATTCTGTATCTGCTGATAAATATTAAACCTCTTTTGCTGGGGCTGTTTACCCGCAGGCAGCTCAGTGATCTTATCCTTATACCCAGTCTCAATACCGCTTTTTTCCTGGCCGTTTACCTTGTTTTCGAAGGGCAGGCCCGGTATAATTATCCTTTGCTTTTCCTTTTTGCCCTCTGTCTGTTTATAATCGGGCAAGAAACTGCTGAGGGTTTACAGAGGAGCGATTAAATGAAATATATCTTGCTACTTATCAAGGAACTACGCCCCAAACAATGGACCAAAAATTTGCTGGTATTTGCCGCTCTTATCTTTACTATTCCTGCTATAAACATCAACATGGTTTATTTAGCTATAGCCGGATTTATACTTTTTTCTTTGGTTTCCGGAGTTGTTTATATCTTGAACGATTTGGTAGATCTGGAGCTGGACCGACAGCACCCCAGCAAGAAAAACCGTCCCTTGGCTTCTGGTGATCTGTCTCCGGCTACAGCGGTAAGTGCCGGCAGCATAATACTGGTGGCTGCACTGGTGGCGAGTTACTATATTAATATCAGCTTTGGGTTAATTTTAACTTTATACTTTATTTTAAATGTTGCTTATTCTTTTTATTTAAAAAATCTTGTCATTATAGATGTAATGGTAATTGCCACCGGTTTTGTATTGCGAGCCGTAGGGGGTGCATATGTAATCGAGGTTCCTATGACTCCCTGGTTTATTCTTTGTACCATGCTTCTAGCCTTATTTCTGGCTATCAGTAAACGGCGTCATGAATTAACCCTGGTGGAGCAGGCTGGGTATATGGAAGGTGATTATCGGGTGGTTCTGGACTCCTATTCTACCCGACTGCTGGATGAAATGAACAGCATAGTGGCTACTGCCACTATAATAACTTATGCTCTGTTTACCTTTACTTCTGGCCGTACTTTGAATTTAATGTGGACCATTCCCCTGGTTATTTATGGCATATTTCGTTACCTGTATTTGATTCACATTGAAAACAAAGGGGGGCAGCCGGATGAAATACTGTTGCAAGATAAACCTATTCTGATAACGGTGCTGTTATATACGGTTTTATTAATAGTGATTCTGATGTTTTTCTAGGAAAAATGAATTGGCATGCGTTTTGAACGGGAGGAGACAAGAAGACATATGCATCCCTATATTTTAGTTTTTATCTCGATCATACTGGGTTCCTGTGGACAGGTGATGATGAAATTAGGCACCTTACAGGTTGCTACTGGTCTGAGTTTCTTTACCTTGTTGCTTAAATATTTTACTAACTTACATATACTTGCGGGTTTATTACTCTATACCCTCTCCGCAGTGGTATGGATTTTTGCCATTTCCAAAGTGCAGCTTTCCATAGCTTATCCCATGG
>DUSB01000067.1 GCA_012840625.1 Syntrophomonadaceae bacterium | reverse complement strand
GTCAATATCCTTGATGAGGAAGGAAAGACATGTATTCTGCATTAAGCCGGCTTTATTTTCTGCAGCTTACTGCTGTTATAGCAGTAGCGCTCAGTATGAATTATCCTGGTCTGGATATCTTTCTGGCCTGTATGTATCTGGTGGTGATCGGGTGGGAGAGTAGATCGGTTTGCAGCACCTTAAACGGAATAAAGAAATGGAGGGTGGGCTTCTACTGGCAGATGCCCTCTTTTTTATTAATTAGTATGGCTTTTTTTCTCCCCACCGATTATATGGATCAAGTTAATTATATAATGTTTACCTTACAATTATGGCAGACCCCCATGTTACCCCTACTATCTTTACTGCCTTTGAATAGCGTGGCAGGGCTTAAATTTCTCTATGCGGTACTTCCGTTTTTCCTTTTATGCTGGTATTCTTTACCAGCAAACAAAATCCGCTGAGCAGCTACTAATAAAAATGGCATTTTTATTTGATCTTACGATCACGTAGCTGTCAGCGGCTTATTTAATGAAGCAGTCAACAGTTTTCATCGCTGTATATGCGTGATTAAAGCGAGACTTCTCCCGTTTCAATCATCTAGCTGCATATATCCGCGTATGGACTGTGACTGCTTCTACCTATACTATGGATAGAATGAATAAAAAATATACCGGTTTTTTTAAAAAAAAACAATCACCAGAAAAAGAAACTATTTCCATAGAGATTTGGTACCTGTAGCCAGATAGTTATGGAATTTCATCAATACAGGGCCATATCGATCCAGCAGCTCCATAAGGGGCGAATACCGCATTATGCCGGTAACTAATTCTACTGTTCCCAGTACACCGCATAATCCTGCTAGGTTGCCGGTAACGGTTGCAGTTCCTGATAAGACATAGCAGCTGATAGCAACAATGTAGCGAATCATAACCTCAGCTTGGTTCAACATGATGACCCCTCCCCGTTAAAACGACACCAATCGAACAAATTCGTCAATAATCTTATTGTGATTGTACTCTTTTTCACAACAAAAGACAAGCAAACGGATAATATTATGAAACAATTTGTCGTAACGTACAATTATATGGCGAGATAGTAGGCTGTAGTCCTGCTTATACTGATTTATTTTAGTAATATAACGTGCTAAAATAAGCCCAATAGTGTAAAAATAGCTTCCTGACAACAGATCGTTTTTCCAGGAAATCAAGTCATTAAAAGAAGGAGTTGGATTCATTGTCCGAATTATTAAGAAGTCCACTAATGCTTGGTCCTATAAGATTAAAAAACAGAATTGTTATGCCAGCCATGGGAACCGGACTGGCCTTGAAGAGCGGGGAAGTAAGCCCGGCTATGATAAAATATTATGAGGAACGGGCTCGAGGCGGGGCAGGGATGATTATTGTCGAGATAGCCTGTGTGGACAGCCCGCAGGGGCGTGCCAGCCTTACCCAGTTAAATATTGATGATCCCTCTTATATCGCTGGCCTGAATGAACTGGCAGAAATTATTCGTTCCTATGATTGCAGGGCCTTTATACAATTACATCATGCCGGCAGGCAAACCAGTCCTGCTGTTACCGGCGGATTGCAGCCGGTAGCTCCTTCACCCATTGCCTGTCGTCTTATGCGGGTAGAACCCCATGAACTTACAATACAGGAAATTGAGGCCCTCAAGCTTAAATTTGTCAGCGCAGCTTATTATGCCTGGAAGGCTGGATTTGATGGGGTGGAGCTGCATGCCGCCCATGGTTATCTATTAAGCCAATTTATTTCGCCCTATTCAAATCGCCGTAATGATGAATATGGGGGCAGTATTGAAAATCGTGCGCGCTTGTTAACCGAGATCATAAAGGAAATTAAACAGAGAATACCCAAGCTGGCGGTAGGAGTACGCTTAAATTTGACTGATTTTGTCTCCGGGGGCATGGAACTGGAAGAAGGATTGGAGATTGCTAAACGCGTAGAAGCGGCTGGTGCTGATCTCTTGAATGTTTCCGGGGGTATTTACGAATCGGGGCAAACCACTATAGAACCGGCTTCGTTTGCCCAGGGCTGGCGCATTTACCTGGCTGAGGCAGTAAAAGAGGTACTGACTATACCTGTGCTGGCAGGTGGTGTTATTCGTGATCCTGCTTATGCAGAAGATCTTTTGCAGGCAGGAAAAACAGATTTAGTCTGGGTAGGCAGGGGCATGATTGCCGATCCGAATTGGACCAACAAAGCCTTGCAGGGAAAAGCTGAGGATATTCGACCCTGTATCTCCTGCAATCAATGCATTGGACGGAGTTTTTCTACTTTGCATATTAAATGTACGGTTAATCCCTGGGCAACTCAGGAATGGCGTCAGGTGGCACTACCAGATCTTGGCGGCAAACGAGCAGCTGTGGTAGGGGGAGGTCCGGCGGGGATGCAGGCAGCTATTACCCTGGCTGCAGCAGGCTGCCAAGTTGATCTCTATGAAAAAGAGCAGCACCTAGGTGGTCTTCTGGGAATTGCTTCCATGCCTGCTCACAAGGAAAGGCTGGCTATCTTTATGGATTATCTGATCCGTCAGGTAGAAAAACAGGAAACGGTAAGCCTACATCTTAACACCCGGTTTGATGCTGATCTGGCAGCTAAAGAAGGATTTGATGCCATTATTCTGGCTCATGGAGCCCGGGCTCTAAAACCGGAACTGCCCGGCAGCACCGAACAGCTTGTGATGCTGGAAGACCTGATGACGGGAAGGGTAGCAGCTGCTGATGAGATTGCAATCATTGGGGGCGGAAGTTCTGGCTGTGAATTGGCGGAATGGCTGCTGGATCAGGGTAAAAAGGTCTTTATCATTGAGCAGCGCAGCAAGCTGGCTCCTGGTTTGGAAAATATGACCCGTCTGGATCTCCTGATTCGTTTGAAAAAGAAAGGCCTGATTCGGTATACTGCCTCGACCGTCATGCATATTGATGAGGATGGGGTACAGATTATTAATAAAGACGGAAAAGAAGAAAAGATTCTAGTAGATCAGGTGGTGCTGGCAGCTGGTTATAAGGCTGACCAGACGCTGTACCGAGAACTGCAAAAGCAGACTCCCAGCCTCTTATTGATTGGCGATGCTGCTGGAGCACGGGGGATTCATGAGGCTGTTCATGAGGGAGCCATGGCTGCTTACCGTCTGGGTGCCTTATTATCTTAAGCCTAGCATGCGATGAGCAGGTTTTGTTTCTGAAGGAAAGGAAGAAGAGACGAAATGATCAAGCTGTCTATTCCAGGGCAGGAGACTGCATTAAACTTAACCACCCTCTTATTAGACGTCAACGGTACCATTACCGTAGATGGGGAACTTATTGAAGGTACAACTGAATTAATAGATTTACTAAAAAAGGATCTGCAGATTTATTTATTAACTGCCGACACACATGGCAGGATAGAAAAATTAGCTGAATGGCTGGATCTTCCTTTTTTCAAGGTGAGCGGAGATCATGGTAATGAAGATAAGCTTGACTTTATGAATACCATTGACCCTAAAAAGACAGTGGCTATCGGCAACGGCTATAATGATAGTCTGATGCTGGAACATGCGGCTCTTTCCATAGCGATAATAGGAAAGGAAGGAGCCAGTTCCAGAGCTCTACAGCGGGCTGATGTTGTGGTACTTAACATCATTGATGCTCTGGAGCTTTTACTGCATCCCTTACGATTGGTAGCCACCCTGCGTAGATAAAAATGAAGCGCATATTACCAATCGCAGGTCTTTTGATTTGCGGTTGGTCTTTTTTCGTGCTGCTCTCACAGGTCTGGCTCTTCCTATTAGCAGTCGGGGTTGATACTATAAATGGGAATATATTTCTATAATACCGGCCATGAAAAGGTATTTTTTTGCTTATTAAAGCAAATTTACCAGAGATAGCTTCCGTTTTCATCAGCAGAAGGGTTTATTGATTCGATGACTAATGATTTCTAAACTAAATTTTAATCAGAAATTAACATCGGAAAGGACCTGTTTATACTATAATGGTACAATATACAATTTATTTATTAGTTAGGAGAAGGGAAGTCTTAGTATAGAGGGGAAAACATGCTTATTTTCCGAAATTGAAAGGCATATTGCAATTTTTCATTTATTAACTTATCATTGTCCTTATAAACACAATAATACGACAAGAATCGACTTTATTATTCAAATTCCATGCGCTGCATGATTTTATAGATAAATAAAGGATATACCGTAATTTGAGCGGCAAGAAAGGGGCGAAAACAGTGGAGACTGCTGTAAAGCTTACTCCAATAACTGAAAGCCAGAAGGAGTTTATTAGCAGAATTGAAAAAGAGGCAGGAACCAGTATTCATTTATGCTATCAGTGTGGTAAGTGTACCGCCGGTTGTCCGGCAGCCTTTGCTATGGACTACCCCCCCAGAAAGATTATTCGTCTTTTACAATTAGGGATGGTAGATACGGCTATAAATGCTGAAAGCATTTGGCTTTGTGCTTCATGCGAAACTTGCACTGCACGTTGTCCCAAAGGGGTTAATATTGCTTCCCTTATGGATGCAATGAGACGCGCTGCTTTGAAGCAAGGCAAGATCACTGACAAAAAAATAGCAGCTTTTAATAAAGGCTTTCTGAGTGGAGTTAAAAACTTTGGCCGTACTTATGAAGCGGGATTAACGCTCCAGTATAACCTGTCTACGGGTCAGTTATTTAAAGATATGGCTTTAGGTTTACCTATGATGAATAGGGGTAAAGTGAGTATATTCCCGGAAAGAATAAAAGGCCGGGATGAGGTAAAGAAAATCTTTGAGAAGGTTCAACAACTGGGAGGTGAAGAGTGATGAAATTTGCATACTACCCGGGTTGTTCAGCAGATAGCAGCGGTGTTGAGTATGGAATGTCTATGGTACGTACTGCTGAGATCTTAGGTATTGAACTATTTGAACTGGATGATTGGAACTGCTGTGGAGCGACTTCAGCTCACAGTACTGATAAAATGCTTTCGCTGGCTTTACCAGCCAGAAATCTGGCTATTGCTGAAAAACAGGGTATGGATATGCTGGCACCCTGTGCAGCCTGCTACAGCAGACATCGTAATGTTGAATATGTTATTGAACATGATCCTGACATGAAACACAGGATTGAAGAAATCATCGATAAAAAGCTGGAGGGATCTACTCAAACCGTATCTATACTGGATGTTTTAGCGAATAAAATTGGTCCGGCTACCATTGCCAGTAAAGTCACCCAGCCTCTTACGGGTATGAAAGCGGCCTGTTACTATGGTTGTTTGCTGGTCAGACCAGTTGAATATACGGGTTATGATGATCCTGAAGACCCACAGACTATGGATGAGGTAATGAAAGCGTTGGGAGCAGATGTGCTGGATTGGTCCCATAAAGTGGAATGCTGTGGAGCAGCCATGGTTACCTCTCGACCTGATGTGGGGAATCGTATGCTGTATCATGTTCTGCAGGGTGCGAAAGAGTCAGGTGCTGAATGTATTGTTACCGCCTGTCCTCTATGTATGTTAAATCTGGATATGCGGCAGGCAGCGGTGGAGAAAGAATACCATACGAAATTTAACCTGCCGATTTATTATGTGACGGAACTTCTGGCGTTTGCCTGTGGGGATGCTCCTGAAACAGTAGGCATAAATAAACATTTTGTGGATGCTATTCCTTATTTGAATGAGGTTAAAAAGCGTGCGGCTGAAGCAGAAGCCCAGGCCAGAGCGCAACAAGATAAGAAAGAAACGGTTACAGAAGATCCGGAGCTTTTACAGAAGAAAATCAACAGCATGATCAAGGCGTTTGAAAAAGGGCCTGATAAAATGGCGGGCAGGCTATTAGATGATGAAAGTCGTGCCTCGGTACTGGCAGAAATCATTAGCAATGACGAAAAGAAACGTAATAAGCTGGCCGAACTTATGGTGAGTGATAAGGATAAGGCAGTTAAAGTTGCTGATGCGTTTGTAACCGGAGAACTAAAGAAGCGTAATGAATAATCGGTTGCATACCTGTTTTGTGCCAGCTAAGATCTGGCTGTATATAGATTTAATAGTAGTTCCTAAAGAAGGGAGACGGAAAAGATGAGGAAACGCGTAGGCGTGTTCGTATGCGATTGCGGTACTAATATTGCATCCGTTGTTGATACAGAACAGGTAGCCGAAGCGGCACGTCAGATACCAGGAGTGGTATTCTCGACGACCTATAAATACATGTGTTCTGATCCGGGACAGGAAATGATCCGCAATGCTATTCAGGAACATGATTTAGAGCAGGTGGTGGTTGCTTCCTGTTCACCGCGTATGCATGAAAATACCTTCCGCCGGGCTGTTGAAGCCGGCGGCATTAATCCATATTTGTTTGAACAGGTAAATATTCGTGAGCAGGTTTCCTGGGTTCATACCGATAAGAATATGGCTACCCTGAAAGCCATTGATCTGGTACGTATGGGTGTTAATAAGGTTCTTCATAACCAGCCTCTGCAGATTTCTACTATCCCGGTAACGAAAAAAGCCATGGTTATTGGCGGTGGAATTGCTGGTATGCAGGCTGCTCTGGATATCGCTGAAGCTGGGTATTCAGTGGTTATAGTAGAAAAAGAGGCGTCCATAGGTGGGAAAATGACGCAGCTGGATAAAACCTTCCCCACCCTGGACTGTGCTGCTTGAATTAATACTCCCAAGATGGTTGCTGCGGCGCAGCACCCGAATATTGAGTTAATTACTTATGCAGAAGTTCAGAAGGTGGCCGGATATATAGGTAATTTTACGGTTACCGTTAAAAAGAAAGCGAAATATGTTGACTGGGATCTGTGTACCGGTTGTGGTACCTGTATTGAGAAATGTCCCAGCAAAAAAATTAAAGATGAGTTTGAACTGGGGATGGGATCCCGTACCGCTATTCATAAACTCTTTCCTCAGGCGGTTCCGGGCAAACCTTATATTGATGCTGAACACTGTACCAAGCTTACCAAGGGTAAGTGTGGTGTTTGTGAGAAAATCTGTCCCACTGATGCCATTCGCTTTGATGATCAGGACGAGTATGTTGATATAGATGTGGGTGCGATCGTTATGGCTACCGGGTACGATCTTTTTGATTGGACCGAGGCCTATGGTGAATATGGTTATGGTAAATACCCGGATGTTATAGATAGTTTGCAGTTTGAACGTTTATCAAGTTCTGGAGGTCCCACCGGGGGAGCCATTCGCCGTCCATCAGATGGGAAAGAACCCAAGTGTGTAGCCTTCATTAAATGTGTAGGTTCTCGTGATGATACCAAGGGTAAGAGCTACTGTTCCAGGGCTTGTTGCATGTATACAGCCAAGCATGCCTATCAGGTGAAGACCAAAATTGAGGACAGCGAAGCTTATGTCTTTTATATGGATGTACGTACTGCAGGGAAGAATTACGAGGAGTTTTACCAGCGTTCACTGGATGCCGGTGCTAAATATATCCGTGGCCGGGTCAGTAAGATTTACCAGCGAGGTGACAAACTGGTTCTGAAGACAGAAGATACCCTCCTGGGTATGCCTATGGAAGTAGAGGTTGATCTGGTGGTACTGGCAACGGCTATGGTGCCAGCAGAAGGAGCCAAAGAACTGGCTAAAACCATCGGGTTTTCAACTGATAAAGATGGTTTTTACCAGGAAGCTCATCCTAAGCTCCAGCCGGTTGAAACCTTTGCTGCCGGTGTTTACTTGGCTGGTACCTGTCAGGGGCCCAAAGATATTCCTGATACGGTAGCGCAGGCCAGTGCTTCAGCAGCCAAGGTCCTGGGATTGCTGACCAGAGATGAATATGCAACGGATCCCATGACATCTGAAGTTGATCCCGGTAAATGTTCTGGTTGTGGTTTTTGCGTACCGATCTGTCCTTACAAAGCCATTTCGCTGGTCGATATAGAGGAGAGAGGTGCAGAAGGACCTTTTACCCGACAGGTAGCTCAGGTAAATGCAAGCCTGTGCCAGGGATGTGGAGCATGCCTGCCGGCATGTCGTACTTCTGCTCTGGACCTCAAGGGCTTTACGGATGAACAACTGGTTGCGGAGGTGGATGCACTGTGTCTGTAGAGAATAATAATGAATGGAATCCCAAAATTATTGTCATTGCCTGCAACTGGTGTACCTATGCTGCAGCCGATCTGGCGGGATTAAATCATTATGAATACCCGGCGGATATTCGGATTATAAGGGTTCCCTGTTCAGGAAGGATGGATCCCCTGTTTATGCTCAGAGCTTTTAATCGTGGCGCAGATGGGGTACTTCTATCTGGCTGTCATCCGGGGGATTGCCATTATGGAACAGGTAATTACTATAATCGGCGGCGTCAGATGATGATGAAACGATTGATGCAGTTTGTTGGCCTGGAACCTGAACGCTATCAAACTTCCTGGATATCCGGGGCAGAAGGATCTAAATTTGCTGAAACGATGCATAAGCTGGTAGAAGACGTTACCGCGTTGGGGCCCAATAGAAAGCTGAGGGATGAGCGATGAACGATTTTACACAACAGATTCAGGATATAGCAAGCAGGCTGTTGGACAATGGCCAAGTCGATGTTTTTATTGCTTGGCATAAAGGTCAGCAGGATTTTCAGGTTCAACCGTATTTTGCCCGGAGTGCAGATGAAGCCCAAAATATCATTTTTAATGATTACTCTATTCATAATCTATCAAACAGCCTGCTCAAGTTTAGAGACAGCAAAGAGAAGATAGGCATTGTAGTAAAGGGCTGTGACTCCAGAGGGATTATACGTTTATTAGAAGATAATCAGATACAGCGTGAACGCCTTTATATTGTGGGGATTTGCTGTCCGGGCATGAAGGATCCTCTGCAGGCTATGCGGGATGAATTGGGTTTTAACCATAAACCGGAAAGCACAGAACTGGCAGCTAAATGTAATGATTGTATCCAGCCCAATCCGGTCATCTATGATGAGCTGCTGGGAACGGAACAGTCCCCCCGGGTGCAGGATCGTTTCGCCCGGGTTAAGGAAATCGAGGCGATGAGCGCGGATGAGCGTTACCAATTTTTTGAGGAAACAATATCCAGGTGCATTCGCTGTTATGCTTGCCGTGAGGTATGCGTAGCCTGTGATTGCCGTACCTGCATCTTTGATGAGATGAGACCCCAATGGGTAGGTCGTGAAAACAATACTACTGATAATCTTATGTATCATATTGTCAAGGCTTCTCACATGGCAGGTCGCTGTATTGAATGCGGGGAATGTGAACGTGTATGCCCCGTCAATATTCCTCTAATGCTGCTGAATCAAAAGGTGATTAAAGATGTAAATGAGCTTTTTGGGCCCTACGAAGCAGGTATGCAGTATGTAGAAGGTCAAAAGCCGCCTTTCAGCATGTATGAGGAAAGCGATCCGGATGACTTTCTATAAGAAGGGGTGAGAAGAGTGAAGATTTTAAATAAAAGCAAACTGGAAGAAGTCTTAAACCGGCTTGGTGAAAATGCGGATGTTTACGTCCCGATGAGTAAAGGTCTCCAGAGCGGATTTTATCCCTGGAAAAGCCTGGAGGGCGGGAAAGACGAGCTAATGCTGGATGCTTTAAATGTGTATCAGCCCCCTAAATCCGTAGTTTTTCCCCAAACTGAACGCATGTACAGTCTGTATCAGGAGGGGAAAGGGCTGAAGATTGAGGAAACATATGAGAATGATGAGCCCCGGGTTATTTTCGGTGCTCGTGCCTGTGATATCAAAGGCATTATTTGCATGGATGAGGTCTTTTTAACTGGTGGATATGAGGAAAGTTTTTATAAAGCCAGAAGGGAATCGACCACCATTGTGGCTAATGCCTGTTATGAGCCCGGACCCTCCTGCTTTTGTGCCGCCATGGGTGTTGATCCCCTTAATCCTGAGGGCGCTGATGTAATTATCCGGGATACGGGTGACGCATACATCTGGGAAGCTCTTACCGAGAAGGGGGAAGCTTTAAGCTCTACCATTAAAGATTTGCTGGAAGAAAAAGAACTCAGTGTTCCGGAAGCCAAACCGTTTATTCAGCAGGTAGATTATGATGGCGTAGCTGAAAAATTAAAAGGGATGTTTGAACACCCCATCTGGGACAGGACATCCGAAGCCTGCCTCAATTGTGGAATATGTACCTATATATGCCCGTCCTGTTATTGTTTTGATATACAGGTCAAGATGTACGGTCATGAAGGCTATCGCTTCCGCTGCTGGGATTCCTGTATGTATGAGGAGTATACCCGTGAAGCCGGTGGGGGGAATCCACGTCCAACCGGGAGAGAGCGTTTTCGCAATCGCTTCTTGCACAAGCTGGAATTCTTTACAGAAAGATATGGACATCCACTCTGTACTGGATGTGGCAGATGCATTGTGGTCTGCCCGGCTGGTATTAACATTACCAGCATTATCAGTGAAGCAAAGGAGGCGGATCTAGATGCATGATGATCATAAATGCAATTGTGAACAACCCCTGGTTCCTGGTATTGTAGAGGTCATTGACATTAAAGAAGAAACGCCTGATATAAAGAGTTTTTATGTGAAGAATATAGATGGTCAGGGTGTGCCTTTTAATGTACTGCCCGGTCAATGCGCCATGATTTCTACCCCGGTAGGGGAAGGGATGTTTTCTTGTACCTGGCAGGAAGAACAGGAGTGGCTGCAATTTGCCATCAAAAGGGTGGGCCTGATGACAGATGATCTACATCGAATCGAAGTAGGTCAGCAACTGGGAATTCGTGGTCCTTACGGCAACCATTTTCCTATAGAAGAAAGCAAAGGCAAAGACATGCTTTTCATTGCGGGAGGAATTGGTTTAGCCCCACTGCGTTCATTCATAAAGTACTGTTTCAAGCATCGCGAGGACTATGGAAAGATTCAGATTATTTATGGCAGTCGGTCATATGCCGATCTATGTTTTAAGGATGAGCTGTTTGACCTCTGGCCTAAAGAAAAGGACACCGAAGTCTTTGTAACCATTGATCGGCCAGAGGAAGGCTGGGATGGAGAAGTAAATTTTGTCCCGACTTATCTGGAAAAGCTTAATCCTGACCCGGCCAATAAGATGGCAGTAACCTGTGGCCCACCGGTTATGATTAAATTTGTTATACAGGCATTGGAAAAAATGGGATATAGCGATGAACAGATCATTACTACCTTGGAAATGCGAATGAAATGTGGCATAGGAAAATGTGGGCGCTGTAACATTGGCAGCCAATATATCTGTCTGGATGGACCGGTTTATAATATGGTTCAGCTAAGACAATTACCACCGGAATGGTAAAGGTGATACAGGATAAAGGGATAGGTAAAACGCCTATCCCTTTATCCTTTTATTAATAAAAGATTGATGGAAAAATGACTGGAAAGGACAGTTTAGAACGAAGTAAGTCCCGGCATAGAAAAAATGGTCTTTACCAATCTGATTCAGGTATGGAAAAAGATAACATTTTTTGCTGTAATAGGCGTCCTCCTTTACCTGGAACATCATACACTCTTTCCTGAATAGAGAAATAAATAGCTTATAATTATATATTTTTGAATTTGACAAATGGGGATACTTCTATAAAATGTAGATAGTCTCATAAATTGCACAAAAGTGTGCACAAAGGAGGAAAATGATGTCCACGTCTAATATGCGCAAGGATTTATTGAACCCAAGTCTTATGGAGGTATTAGAAACTTTTCGACTGGACAAACAATATGTGCAGGGAAAAGGTGCTTACCTGACGGATGAGGCTGGAAACGTTTACTTAGATTTTATCGCCCAATATGGGGCGGTTCCCTTTGGATATAATCCCGATTTTATCTGGGATTCGCTTTTTGAAGTACGTAAAAATGAAATCCCTTCCCTGGTACAGCCTTCTGTACAGCCTGAAGCCTTACGTTTAGCCAACCAACTGGCTGAAGTAACACCAGGAGATCTCTGCTACTGTACCTTTTGCCAGAGCGGTACAGAAGCCGTAGAAGCTGCCTTTAAATTGGCTCGTTCAAGTACCGCAAGAGCAACGATTGTATCCACTAATAACAGCTTTCATGGTAAAACTCTGGCATCCCTATCTGCTACCGGAAAAGATTCCTATCAAAAGCCTTTTTGTGCTCCTGCACCAGGCTTTGAACGGATTCCATATAACGATTTCGAAGCATTACAGCGTATTTTTGAAGAAAAAGGGGATGAAATTGCTGCCTTTATTGTGGAGCCGATTCAGGGTGAAGGTGGTATTCATGTAGCCAGACCTGGTTATCTGGCTGCTGCCCGTGAACTATGTACCCGATACGGTGCTGTTTTTATTGTTGATGAGATTCAAACCGGACTGGGCAGAGCCGGCCGTCTGTTTTACTGCGAACGAGAAGGCATTGAGCCGGATGTCTTACTGCTGGCCAAGGCTATTGGAGGAGGACTGCTGCCGCTGGGGGTGTGTATAAGCTCTCCCCGTGTCTGGAATGATGATTTTGGGATGCTTCATTCATCGACTTTCGCCAACAATAATGTAACCTGTGCAGTAGGGAACACTGTTTTAGCTTATCTGCTTGCAGATGAGCAGCGGTTTATCCGTGATGTTAACAGCAAAGGACAGTATCTGCTTGGTCGTTTGGAAGAACTGGCCCGGGTATATCCGGATGTTATAAAGGAAGTTCGTGGACAGGGATTAATGATAGGGGTTGAATTTCACAGTCTGGCGGATTGTGGTTCCTATGATATAGCCTACATCGAAGATCAGGGTGGATTTACCGCACTGTTAGCTGGATTTTTACTTAATGTATTCCATATTCGGCTGGCGCCCTTTCTCAATAATTCGACCACATTGCGTTTGGAACCCCCCCTGATCATAGAGTATGATGAAATGGATCGGATGGTAGAAGCCCTGTCGCTTATATGCAAAATTATTCACTACCGGGATTTTGCCAAACTATATCGTTTCCTGATCGGTGATGACGCAATACCAGAGCATATAAATGATTATAGATCGCAGAGTAGAGCAGTAAAATCATCTGTTTTACAGGATGGTGAAACAGCAAAACAGAAATATGCTTTCATTGTTCATTATCCGGCCCCAGAAGATGTTGTCTTAAACAATCCTTCCTTTGCTTCCTACAGCCGGGAAGAGTTATATCAAATTATGGCCTGGGAAGCTCAACATACAGATCCTGGTCTGGTCTGTCATATGCCGGCCATAAAATCTGCTGATGGGGAGAATATTGCTGAAGGATGGCTTATCGCTGTCCCTTATGGAGCCCGGGAGATTATGAATCAGGATAAGCGGGATGTGGTGATGGATACCATTGCCAGGGCGGTTGATAAAGGACAGGAACTGGGAGCCGGAATTGTTGGTTTGGGAGCGCTAACCTCGGTGGTTACGCGCGGTGGCAGAGCTGTAACCGGACGAAATGTGGCTATTACCAGTGGTAATAGTTTTACCACCCTGATGGCAGTAGAAGCACTTTTTCAGGGGGCTGAAAAGATGGCACTGGACCCCATTGCTGCTCATGCAGGCGTTGTAGGAGCAACTGGCTCTATTGGGCGAGCCTGTGCCCTGATGGTATCAGAAAGGGTATGTCAAATGACTTTGTTTGGCAATCCCAAACATCAGGTCAGCAGCAAAAACCGTCTGGCCTCCCTGAGCCGTGATATTTTTCAGTATGCATGGGAAAGAATGAAAAATGGTCATCTGGATGGGATGAGTGCATGGTATGCGAAAGTTCTTACTCTGCTGCAAAAACGCAGTGAAGGAACTGCTAACGAATATTACCAGCAGTTGGCGGCAGGAAAGCAGCTATCAGCTGAATTGATAATGGAGGTATGCGCATACCTGGATATCGATTATCCCCTGTTTACCAGTGTAGACATTGCCGGGGATTTACCCGCCTGTGATTTAGTGATAGCTACTAGCAACTCACCGGACTATTTAATTGGCCCTCAGGATGTGCGTTCAGGTGCAGTGGTATGCGATGTAGCCCGGCCGGCTGATGTAGATCCCAGGATTCTTGAAGAACGCAACGATGTACTGGTTTTAGAAGGAGGCTTGGTACAGCTTCCCGAAAAGGTTAATTTTGGACCCAATCTGGGATATCGGGATGGGGTGACACTGGCCTGTTTGTCAGAAACCATACTTTTAGCTCTTGAAGGTGACTATCAGGATTACAGTATCGGTCAAAAACTCTCTTTGGATACCGTGCATTATTTACGTTCCCTGGCCCAAAAACATGGTTTTACCCTGGCCGGTCTGAAGATGGGAAACCGGGAGATCAGTGATCAGGATATTGAAGAGATTTATCGTAATTCCTTAGCCCTTAAAAAGGCCGGGGATTTATAAAAGCAACGACTGCTGGTGATTTAATTTATCAGATGTTACGTTGATGATGCTGATTGGTTATGGTTTATGTTAAGGTTTTTAATTAAATAAAAAACAGCGCCATTGCATAAGCCCTCAGCGTTACTCAGCCTCCAAATTTGCTGTATATTCACGATCATTTAAAGGTTCTATCTCTTTAATAAGCAAAGATCATCATGCATATTTGCTGCTTTTTTTGGTATGATGAGAAAAGCAGAATATCCATGCATTTCCTGTAAGAATAAAGGCTATTTTAGCAGGGAGGAATTTTCATGCAACAGCAGGAAATACGTATTAAAAAAGATGGGAAATGGTATTTTGGTGGGGCGGAAATGTTTCGCCGGAATATCGTAAATGTTCTGGCTCAGAATATCCAAAAAGATTCCAACGGTCAGTACTATATTCAAATGGGAGAAGAAACCAATCCCCTGGTGGTGGAAGATGTACCTTTTTATGCTACCGGCATTGTAGATGAACAGTTGCCGATTAAATTGGTTTTTTATGATCTGCAGGAAATGCTTCTGGATCATGAAATGAAAGTCTATTTTGATGGAAATGTTCCTTATATCAGTTTTAGATGGGAAGGAGACACACGGTTAAGCCGGGGGGTGTATTGGAAGCTATTTGATTATTTTGAGTTTCGCGGGGAAGAGGTCTATCTGGTTCCGCCCTTAGGAGAGGAGAGGTAAGCACCATGGCTCTACGAATTATTACCGATACCTCCTGTGATCTGCCAGAGGAAATTTTGAATGAATATGCTATAGAAATGATTCCTCTGCGGGTTACTTTTGAAGATGGGAGTACTTATTTAGATCGTTTTGAATTAACGCCGGAGCGTTTTGTCTATAAAATGGCTCATGCCAAAACCTTACCCAAGACAGCATCTCCAGATCTAGCTACTTTTATCAATCACTTCAAGAAGGGGATTGAGGAAGCAGGGGAGGTTCTTTTTGTCAGCCTTTCTTCGGGTTTAAGCAGTACCTATGATACGGCCCGGGTAGCCAATGAGATGCTAGGGGATAAGCGAGTACAGGTTTATGATAGCCTGACGGCATCACTGGGTACAGGTATTCTGGCTATTCGAGCTGCTCAATTGGCTCAAAAAGGATTGAATCTTGAAAAGGTAGTGGAGTCTTTAAACCAAATACGTGATCGGGGTGAAGTTCTTTTTACCCTGGATACGCTTGATAATATTGTTAAGGGAGGCCGACTGAGCCATATAGAGGGTAAAGCGGCCAACATTCTGAGCATAAAGCCGATTTTTAGGGGTATTAAAGGAAAACCTGAGGTGGTAGAAAAGGTTAGAGGGAGAAAAAAAGCCGTAAAAAGAATGATGAACATGCTCGAAGAGCTGGTTCCAGAGGGATTTATTGAACGTATCATAGGAATTACGTATGTAGACTGTAAGGACGAGGCGGAAGAACTCTACCATGAAATAGAAAGGCGCTTCAAGCCGGAGATGATACTCATGTCAGAAATGAGTGCTACCATAGGTACATATGCTGGTATAGGTGGGTTGATGCTGAATTGTTAAACCCTGGTTGGTCAGGGTAACCCTAGGAGTTACCCTGACCAACCTGTTATAAATGGAAGGGATCCGCTCTGCGAAAACAAGATTCATCTTTTGTAAGCGCTTTGTCGAGCTGACTGATCATCTTGGCCTTATCTTCAGGCAGCTTTCCCTGTACATTCACGTAATTGGATACATGGTCACTTAGCACCATGCTTCCATCTACCTCTAAATGTTCAATAAGGAGGCGGATTTCTTTTAATGCTTCCAGGGGTGGCAGCAAATGAAAGCTTCCTTCCTGGTAGGCCTCGAATAAAGGGGTACCAGGTATTGGCACCAGGGTACGAAGACGTATAAAATCAGGGCTGAAAGCATTTAAGACCCGGGCACTTTCTACCGCATGCTCATAACTGCGTTCATGACTACCTGCCCCCACCAGATAGTATTCACTGACTTCGATGCCTGCCTGCTTAATTTTTCTGCCGGCATCAATAATCTGCTCTGGAGTCGTACCTTTTCTAAGTCTTTCCAGGGTCACCGCATCTCCACTCTCCATTCCCATATGAATACGGCGCAGGCCTGCCTGATGCAGACGAATCAATTCTTCGCTACTTTTCCTGCTTACAAAACGTGCCGAGCCATAAACAGTAATCCGGGATAAATAAGGAAAAAGTTCATGAGCATATTCGAAGATCTCCACTAATTGATCTGTTTTCATGACGATGGTGTTTCCATCCGGGAAGAAGATGGAGTATATGTGTTCTCCATAATGCTGACGGGCCATCCGTAAATCTTCTTTGATTTCTTCTACTGGCCGGATACGAAAGCGGGTATTTTTATACATCGAACAAAATACACACCGATTATGAGGGCAGCCTATGGTTGCCTGAATAAGAAGACTGTATGCCTCACTGGGAGGACGAAAAATAACCCCTTCATAGCGCATATGCATAAACCTCCTTTTTTGCGACTCACATCATAGCATAACAAAAGCCTGCAGCAATGAAAAGTTTACTGCCTGTATCCTTAGAGGGGGGAGTATTTTTTTTACATCATGGCTAATTATGTAAAAAAGGTTGTTTATTAGGAAATTAAACGTTATATTAGAGCTTAAGCAGGTATTCTTTGCGAAGGAACAGGTCGATAAAACGACAGATAAGGATGGTTAAGGTGCTGCTGAAGGTATTAATTGTCCATGCGGATGAACGCGAGCAGATTGTCTTGCGTTATTTGTTAGAGCAAATGAAGAACGTTGAGATTATGGGCGTTTTAAGCAGCAGTGATGAAGTATTGATCGTATGTCAGGAAAAAAAGATCGACCTCCTTCTTCTGCATGTTGCTGAAACAGATTCCAATGAAATGCAGATCATTAGCAAGCTCAAGGAGCTTAAACAAAGTCCCTGTATTGTAATGCTAAGCAAAGAACCACAATATGCGGTACAGGCCTATGACCTGGGGGTTCTGGATTTTGTGCCGGAACCGATCGATCAAAATAGGCTTGAAAAGGCTTTGTATCGTGTGAAAACGCAATTGGCGCATCAGGAATATATAGAGAAAATAGTACAGGAAAGGCTTAAAGAGAAAGTGAATGTCCTTTTCAATAAATGTCAGAGCTATGAAGACTATGCTTATCGACTACCAGTACGGGGAAGAGGTAAAATAAGCTTGCTCAAACCTGATGATATTATTTACTGTGAAAGCCAGGGTAAAAAAGTCAATATCTGTACCCTGGACGGAAACTTTTCCAGTAATTATACCCTGAGTGAACTGGAAAATCGATTAGACCAGGGCTATTTTTTTCGGGCACATCAGGCATTTATTGTTAACCTGAATTTTGTAAAGGAAATTGTTAATTTTGGGGAAGGTTCCTACATACTGCGTCTTAATGTTTCGGATAAAGATATTATGCTCAGTCGTTCCAGAGCCAGACAACTGCGTAAAAAATTAGGCATTTAGCCATGGCTGGCAACTGGTGGTTATATTCTTTTATACCTTTTATTGGGCTCTTCCAGCAGGGGAGCAGACCAGTTATCCTGATAAAAACACTAGATCCCGGTTCAATAGAGAAAAAAATCACAAAATGCTTTAATATATAAATAGAAGCTATGGGACGGAGCGAATATCAGTGTGGAGGTGATGGAACCCTTAGGTTTTGTAAACGCCTGGTGGAAGAAAAATGAGCGGCATTACTTGTTAGATAGGAGGAATGTAGATGATACCATTTGCGAAATTAGAGCGCTACGATGGTAATGAGGCCTTATTTGACTTGGTGCTCATGTCCATTGTTTCAACCCTGGCAGGCGAGCCTCTACATGTTCACGCAGAAGGGCTCCGGGGAACAGGCAAGACAACCATTATGAGATCAGCCAAGGGAATTTTACCTCCTATAAGCAGACTGAAGGGTTGTGTTTATAATTGCGATCCACAAGCGCCACATTGTCCTTTGCACCGCCACCTGAGCCAGGAAGAAATTGATGCGATCGGTACGGAAGAAATACCCATGCCATTTTTAGAGATATCCCATTCAGCAAAAATTGGTACGGTGGTAGGCAGTATAGATTTGGCTCATTTAACAGATGTTGCTCATCCGGAGGCTAAACTGCTGCCCGGGCTTATTCCTCAGGCACATCGAGGCATTATTTTTGTAGATGAGATCAACCGTCTGGCGGATACCTCTCCTGAAATTACGGATATACTTCTTGATGTTATGGGCAATAAACCCGGACATTTGCAGATTGAAGAGGCTGGTCTTCCGGTGGTGGAT
>DUSB01000066.1 GCA_012840625.1 Syntrophomonadaceae bacterium | reverse complement strand
TAGCTCAGCTGGGAGAGCACCTGCCTTACAAGCAGGGGGTCGTAGGTTCAAGTCCTGCATCGCCCACCAGTCAACATAAGCGAAACAGAATGTTTCGCTTTTTGTTTTTCTGGGCCTTGACAAAAGATCCGCGGCATTGTATACATAACATATGAACAGTTGATCATATGTTTGGAGAGATGAACATGAGTAAATTCGAAGACCGCTGTGAAGAGCATTGTATCCATGAAGAAAAAGTAAACGAAGCCTCTCAGGTTCTGGTGGCAGAAGAGGAGGCTTTAAACCTAGCTGAATTATTCAAAGCACTGGGGGATCCTACCAGAGTAAAGATTTTGCATGCTTTGTCACATACCGAACTGTGTGTATGCGATCTAGCGGCTGTTGTTAAAGCTTCTGATTCAGCTGTTTCCCATCATCTGCGTTTGCTGAGGACCCATAAACTGGTGCGTTTTCGCCGCGAAGGGAAAATGCTTTTCTACTCACTGGATGATCATCATGTGGGCAAGTTAATGGAACAGGGTCTGGAGCATGTGCGGGAATGAGGCTGAATTAGATCGGCAAGTGAGGTAGGGCAATGATGAAATATTATGTTCAGGGTCTGGATTGTGCTCAATGTGCTGCCAGAATTGAAGCGGAATTTCATAATACAGAGGGCCTGCAGGATACACGTCTGAATTTCGCGGCCGGGGTCTTGCATCTTGATGCAAAATATGAAGGTATAGCCCAGAGTATTATTGATCAAATCGAACCTGGTGTTCGCTTAATTCCAGCTGAAGCAGAGAGAAGCATTAAGGAGAGCAATCTATACCAGAATGTGCTGCTGAGCCCCCGGGTATTGCGGATGGGGGTGGCTTTGGCTCTCTTAATCATCGGCGTGGTATGGGGAGAGGTTTTACGCCGTACTCCTTTTCAGGCAGGGGAATATGTGGTCTTTATCACTGCTTATCTTTTAGTTGGGTTGCCGGTAATCTGGCGGGCCCTTAAGAATATCAGTCAGGGGCAGGTTTTTGATGAATATTTCCTTATGACCGTGGCTACCTTGGGGGCTTTTGCTATACGGGCTATGCCGGAAGCGGTTGCCGTCATGCTGTTTTATGCAGTGGGAGAATATTTGCAGGATTTAGCAGTAGATCGTTCACGTCGCTCTGTTTCTGAACTAATCAATGTTCGGCCTGACCGGGCTCGTGTTTGGCTGGAGGATCAATGGATCGAACTTCCGCCTGAAAAGGTAGAAATAGGGCAGCTTATTCTGGTGCAGCCAGGGGAAAAGGTGCCTCTGGATGGGGTGGTGCTGGAGGGTGATTCTTACGTAGATACATCAGCTATTACTGGAGAATCACTGCCCCGTTATGTAAAGAGCGGTGATGAAGTGATGGCGGGCGTTATTAATGGCAGTGGGCTTTTAAAAGTACGGGTTTCCCGACCTTTTGCTGCATCATCGGTGGTTAAAATTCTTGAACTGGTTGAAAATGCTGCTGAAAGAAAAGCCCCCACAGAACAATTTATGACTCGTTTTGCCGCAGTTTATACCCCTATTGTGGTTATTGGTGCGGTGCTTCTGGCGGTGCTGCCGCCATTGATCGTATCAACAGCTAGTTTTGAAGTATGGCTTTACCGGGCGCTGGTCTTATTAGTTATTTCCTGTCCCTGTGCTCTGGTCATCTCCATTCCTCTGGGCTATTTTGGCGGAATAGGAGCCGCTTCGCGGCAGGGGATTCTTATTAAAGGAGCCAATTATCTTGATGCGCTTACAGAGGTCAGCACGGTTGTTTTTGATAAAACCGGTACGCTTACCGAAGGAGTTTTTCAGGTACAGGATATCCTACCTCACCCGGGCCGAAGCGCTGCTGAGATTTTGCATTATGCGGCACTGGCAGAAATCCATACCAACCACCCTATTGCACGTTCTATCCGGGAAGCTTATGCGCAAGATTTGGATGCATCAAGGGTAGAGGATTATCAGGAAATAAAAGGACATGGTATTGAAGCTAAAATCGATGGCAGGATAGTACTGGCAGGTAACGCCAGACTGCTGCAGCTCAAGGGCATAAGGATCCAGGAAATACCACATCATAAAACCATAGTCTATGTAGCTATTGATGGACAATACGCAGGAGCGATTCTCCTTGCCGATCAGGTTAAAGAAGATGCACGGGATTCTCTACAAGCCTTGAAAGAGATGGGGATTGAAAGCAATATCCTGTTAACAGGAGATCGTTATGCAAGTGCAGTGATAGCAGCCGAAGAACTCGGTGTGGATGCATTTTATGCCGGGCTGCTACCGGAAGATAAAGTGGCTCAGGTGGAAGACCTGAAGCGGCAGCTTGGCTCAGGTCAGAAACTGGTTTTTGTTGGTGATGGGATCAACGATGCTCCGGTTCTGGCTTTATCGGATATTGGGGTAGCTATGGGAGATTTGGGTGCAGATGCAGCCCTCGAAGCTGCGGATATAATACTTATGGATGGTCAACCCCAAAAGATAGTACAGGCATTAGAGATAGCTCACTTTACCAGGAAGATTGTTATGGAGAATGTGGTTCTGGCTCTGGGAGTAAAGGCGCTGGTGGTAGTCCTTGCTATTTTGGGTCTGGCTACTATGTGGGCGGCAGTTTTCGCTGATGTGGGAGTGGCCTTACTGGCGGTTTTAAATGCAAGCCGCACCTTGCGATATGAGGGAGCATGATGCGTGAAACGTAAACAACAAATTATAATATAGTAAAAGTAAACCAATATATAGAGGTTATCCTGGAGTTTTTTGTACTTGGGGGTAGCCTTTTTTTATGGCCTTTTTCGCCTAGTATGAGGCTCAATAGCAGAAGGGTCAAAAAGTTTTCCCATACCCAATATGCAAATTATTATTTTAATAATATATTTTGAAGGAATACCATGTATTAGTATAGAATATGATGATGATAACAAAACATTAGAGCATGTATAATTATAAATTATACATACTGAATGAATTGAGTAGGAGGTATATGGGGTGGAGAGAACAAAGTGGTTGACTCTAACAGGTGGAATTATCATTGGTCTTATTGCAGTTGTTTTGGTTAAGCTGGGCAACCCGCCTAACATGGGTTTTTGTATTGCCTGTTTTGAACGCGATATAGCAGGCGCAATAGGTTTGCATCGGGCTGGTATTGTCCAGTACATGCGTCCGGAGATCATTGGACTGGTGCTGGGAGCTATGATTATTGCTCTTTTCAACGGTGAATTCCGTTCCCGTGGTGGATCCTCAACTTTTTTACGCTTTATTATGGGAGTTTTTATGGTCATCGGGGCTCTGGTCTTTTTAGGCTGCCCGCTGCGTGATGTTCTGCGTATGGCCGGCGGAGATTACAATGCGGTTGTGGGGCTGCTGGGTTTCATCGTCGGGATCGTTACTGGGGTATATTTCCTGCGCCGGGGCTTTGACCTGGGTCGTTCTGAAGCCAGTCCTAACCAGCTGGGAGCTTTTGTTTTTCCCGCTATTTTAGTATTCTTTCTGGTTTTACTCCTGGCCGGTACCGTTTTCAATCCGGAAGCAGGAGGACCACTCTTTTTCAGTACCGAGGGGCCAGGATCAATGGCAGCTCCAGTGCTGATAAGTTTAGGGGCTGGACTGCTAGTTGGTATCATTGCTCAGAGAACCCGCTTATGCCTTAGCGGCGGGATCCGTGATTTTATTCTGATCAGGGATAATACTCTCCTGCTAGGCTTTGTTGGTATTTTTTTAGGAGCATTGGTTCTAAATCTCGCTTTTGGTTTTTTCAAACCGGGTTTTGCTGATCAGCCCGTGGCTCATAGTATGCATATATGGAACTTCCTCGGGCTCTATCTGGTCGGTCTGACCGCTTCTTTACTGGGAGGCTGTCCGCTGCGCCAGCTCATTTTATCTGGTGAAGGCGATATGGATGCAGCTTCAGTAGTTATAGGGATGATCGTGGGTGCTGCTATATGTCATAACTTTATGTTTGCAGCCAGCCCAATGGGAGTTGGAACCTACGGACAGATAGCCTGTGTTGTAGGCATTATCTTCATGCTAATTGTAGGCTGGGTCTATAAAGAAGCATAAGGAGGCATAAGCATGGAAAAGATCGATGTAAGTGGATTAAGCTGCCCTGTTCCGGTTATCCGCACTAAGAAAATAATGGATGCAGGAGCACAGGAAATCATGGTAACCGGCAGCAGTCAGGTTTCCAAGGAAAACATCAGCAAATTAGCTAAACAGCAGGGTTATCAATTAAGGATGATTAAAGACGGTAAAAATGAATGGGAAATGGAGCTAAAGAAAGGTTAAAACATAGGCTGATCCCCGTAAAATGGATGGGGATCAGCATTTTTTATTAATCCTTTTGTATGATAAAAAGGTCTTCTGGCTGCCCGTTTTCCCATTGATCGATACTATATCCTGACCGGGCGGTTAACTCAATGCGGCGATCCTTTTTGGTCCAGCGGCTGCTTTGTATAGTGCTGCTTTCCTGAAAGGAAAAGCGGGCCGGGTTTGCTAGGCGGGCCCTGCTTAATCCCTGTACCACATCAGCCAGACAGCGGGAACCGGTGACTTCTACCAGCACATCTTCTCTATTCAGGTGTCCCAGGAATTCTTCGGCCACCAGAGCCATGCGTACCCCCATCCAGAGCCCGATACATATTTCTTTATGATGTTCCAGAGCCTGTTTAAAAAATCTATCCCGGCGCATAGCAGGCCGGGCTGGAGGCATATAAGGGGTACGTGGTTCAAAAATGATATCCCCTTCATGGTAGGGCTTAATATCCAGCACCGGGGTGCCGTCGATGGCATCCAATCCAGATACATACAGATTACACCCCTCACAACGCTCTAGATAAACGTGGGTTAGGGCAATGGGATTAGGGCGGTGGGGGGCCCGCAGGCTGAAGACCCCATATTCGGGTAAGTTGCGGTTGATCCCCGGCGACATTTTCAACATACTGCGATTCGCCTGGTGAAACCATAAGAGAATCCACAAATGCGAATTTTCTTCAATGCGGGTTAAAGCCTGCTGGTATTCAGGAAAAATTTCAATATAGGAATCCTTTTTTAGACCGTAGATAGATATCTCGGATGGGTCGGATGGTTCGGCATGCACGATGCCAACTGGTTTGATAGTAAATTCCTGTTCGTATTTCTGGGTCATATGCTTTCCTCCTTATAGATGGATACGTATCTATTATAAACAAAAATAGTACCGTACTTCAGGGTTTAATGGGGGGTGGGGGTGCTTATTTTTTAGACGTCAATTATTCTTTAAATAGCTTTAACAGGGTTTATAAGTGTTCAGCGTGCTTAACATCTAAAAATGGGGCCGGGATCAGGCAGCGTTTATAGATAATTAAACGGGCTGTAAATAAAAAGAACAGTATGGTGCTTGACGCCAGGGGTATAATAGTAATGATTACTATTACTGAAAGAAGGTAACAGGCATGCGACGTTGGCAAAGAAACACCAGGCTTTTACTAATAAGTCTTCTTTTTTGCAGTTTGACACTGCTTTTGGCCGGCTGTGAAAGTCAGGCGCCTACATCTGTACCACAGGGAAAGAGCGAGGGACAGACTACCATAGTTACTTCATTTTATCCCATGTACATTTTAACCCAGAACCTGTGTTCAGGTATCGATGATGTACAGATTATTAACATGACACCGCCACAAACTGGATGTTTGCATGATTATCAGTTAACGCCGGATGATATGAAAACACTGGAGCAGGCTGATATATTTGTCATCAACGGTGCGGGGATGGAGTCTTTTATGGATAAAGTGATCGCGCAACAAAAGGATTTGACCATCATAGAAGCCAGCCGAGGTCTAGCGCTGCTCAAGGATGAGCATGGAGAAGATAACCCTCATGTATGGTTGAGTATTGAGCTTTATGAAAAACAGGTAGAAAACGTAGCCCGGGGCCTCGCTAAAGCAGATCCAGGGCATGCTGAAAAGTACCAGGCTAATGCCCAGGCTTATAAAGTTCAATTAGAAGAGCTGCGCCTCCGTATGCACCAGGAGCTGGATGGTGTGGAGGAAAAAAAGATTGCTACCTTTCATGAGGCTTTTCCCTATTTTGCCCAGGAATTTGATCTACATATTGTGACTGTCATCTCCCGGGAACCAGGTTCTGAGCCCTCGGCTGAAGAATTGGCAGCAACGGTTAAAACAATCAAAAATACCGGGGTCAAGGCTCTTTTTGCCGAACCGCAGTATTCTACTCGGGCGGCTCAAACCATTGCCCGGGAAACGGGCGCCCGGGTTTATATTCTTGATCCAATTGTTTCAGGCCCGGATGATAAGAATGCCTATATACAGCTCATGGAGAAAAACATGCAAACATTGAAAGAGGCGTTGCAGTAATGGCAGGAGAATTTTCAGGTGATAGGGTGCACAATGCCTGTGGATTGTGCTGTACGAAAATACAGAATTTCACGGTTCAGCGTGGTGATCAGCTTATTCTGGATAAGATCAACCTGCATATACACTGTGGGGAATTAACAGCTATTATTGGCCCCAATGGAGCGGGAAAGAGCACCCTGCTTAAGGCGATTATTGGGGAGATTCCTCATTATGGAAAGCTGAGCTATCTCGATGCAAGCGGAACCGATCTTACTACTCCGATTATTGGCTACGTACCCCAGCGTTTAATGTTTGATCCCGGTTCCCCTATGAGTGTTCTGGATTTATTCGCTTCCTGTACACAAAAACGTCCGCTCTGGCTGGGAACGGAGCGCAAAACAGCTGTACAGGCGCGTAGGCAACTGCAGCTGGTTCAGGCAGAACATCTTATAAATCGGCGCCTGGGTAATCTGTCAGGTGGGGAACTGCAGCGGGTTATGCTGGCACTGGCCTTAAATCCTATTCCTGATTTACTGTTGCTGGACGAACCGGTTTCAGGTTTTGATCAGCGGGGACTGGTTCTTTTTTACCAGCTGGTATCAGATCTCCGCTATCAATATGATATGTCCATTATTCTGGTCTCTCATGATCTGGAGCTGATTGCCCGGCATGCTGACCGTATTGTTTATTTAAATAAGACCATACAGGCGGAGGGGACTCCTTATGAAGTATTCCGTTCTCCTTTTGTCATAGAGATGTTCGGCCAGGTATCCCTGGATGGTATTCCTGATCGATCGCTTCCTCTTGGCCAGAAAGGAGGAGGGCAATGATAGAAGGTATGATTGAAATCCTGCCTGTAGCATGGCTGGAATATGGTTTTATGCGCAATGCTCTCATTGCAGTGCTGCTGATCTGTCCTCTGTTTGGCATGATGGGAACCATGGTGGTTGATAATCGTATGGCCTTTTTCTCTGATGCCCTGGGCCATTCGGTTTTGACCGGGATAGCCCTGGGGGTTATCCTGGGTCTATCTGATCCCCTGGCGGCCATGATTGCTTTTTCTTTGTTGATGGCGGTGGGCATTATCCAGGTAAAACGATCTGGCACCAGTTCCACCGATACCATTATTGGGGTTTTTGCCTCTACAGCTGTGGCGCTGGGAATTGTTATCTTATCACGGGGAGGAGGCTTTGCCAAGTATTCCCGCTACTTGATCGGAGATATCCTATCGATTCAGGTAGATGAGCTTTATCTACTGGCACTGGTGTTTGCTGGTTTGATTTTATTCTGGCTGTTCTTTTTTAATCAAATGGTTATCTTGAGCGTTAATAGTTCCCTGGCTCAGAGCCGGGGGATTAACATTCAGCGGATGGAATTAAGCTTTGCTATGGTACTGGCTTTGGTGGTAAGCATTTCCATCCAGTGGGTGGGCATTTTAATCATTAGTTCACTGCTGGTTCTTCCTGCAGCAGCAGCAAGAAATGTAGCGGCCAACATGCATCAATATCATACTTTATCGGTAGCATTTTCTATTATTGCCGGTCTAACAGGTCTCATCCTGTCTTATTATTGGGGGACAGCTACTGGTGCAACGATTGTTTTATGTGCTGCGGCTATTTTTTTTCTAACTTTTTTAAGCCGGCAGTATGGAGGAGCATGGGGTTCGTAATGAGGGGGTATTCACGGTGAATAAAGAAACGGATGGAAAACAGCGCACATATAGAAATAGTAGACAAAGGCAGGCTATTTTAACGGTCATTCAAAACGGTCATTCTCATTTGAGCGCTGAGGATATCTATGAACAGGTACGCTTGGTTTACCCCAGGATTAGCCTGGGTACTGTTTATCGAAATTTAGACATTTTATCAGAACAGGGCAGGATACATCGTATTACCTTTGCAGATGGTAAATCTCGCTTTGAGGTGGCTGATGATCATCATCACCATCTTATTTGCTTGCTATGTGGATCCATTGAAGATCTACCCCAGTGTCCCATGGATCCGGAAATGAAGCAGTATATAAGCGAAACCGGTTTTCAGCCAGTAAAACATCAATTTGAGATTTATGGTTACTGTAATCGCTGTCAGCGCAGAGACTGCTGCCCGCTGCATGATGCCAAGCAGCAGCTCTAACTAACAACGGGATGAATAGATCCTTATGAGGCTTTACCGGCAGCCTGCTGTAGATGAGGTGCAATTTTCAGGATCTCGCTGGATTGGATTCTCCAGGGAGCAGAAGATACTGCTATATTAAACATGATGGGCTTGGCTTTCCGTATTCCCGAAAAACCTTTTCTGTAACCAGCTAGTGCTCGGAGAAATCTGCCTGCGGTTTTTGGCAGGTGAATCATTTCCTATTTAGCCCCTTCTTTTATATCCCTATAGCTCCTGGGCAAGTAAAGCTGCCCCCAACGCACCGGTAAACTGACATTCTGCCGGTACCCAGATGGATGATCCCAGTTCTTCCAGGAGGGCACGTTGTACTCCCTGGTTTTGCGCCACCCCACCGGTAAAGGCTACCGTTTGTTTAATGCCTATCCGATGTACCATGGAAGATACACGCCGGGAAACGGACTGATGTAACCCGGCAATAATTCCCCCGGGGGGAATGTTTTGTGCCAGGAGTCCAATGATTTCAGATTCTGCAAAAACCGTACACATACTGGTAATGGTCACCAGTTCAGATGGATCTTCTGCCGATCCCAGCTCACTGACATCCATACCCATGGCATTGGATGTAACCTGTAGAAAACGCCCGGTGCCGGCGGCACACTTATCATTCATGGCAAAATCTACCACCTGGCCCTGCTCATTAATGCTGATGACCTTACTATCCTGTCCACCGATATCAATGATGGTGCGCACCTCAGGATTAAGATAGGCTACCCCGCGGGCATGACACCGAATTTCAGTAATGTTTTTATCGGCAGTTTGAACGGCAATACGGCCATATCCAGTAGCAACGGTACGTTGAATATCGCTGACTTTTATTTCGGCCTGGGTTGTTAAGCGGGTGGTAAGGTCTGCTCCTGTCTGACGGGGACTCCAGCCAGTAGGTAAAATGTCGCTATAATGCCTATCTTCGCTTATTAGTATTCCCTTGGCAGCTGTAGAACCTATGTCTAATCCCAGGGTGATCATTTTGCTACCATCTCCAGAAGCGCTTCAATACGCACCTTCAGTGATTCAAGATCGGAAGAAGAATAATCAGATTCCAGGTGCAGATAGGGTATTTCTTTCGCTTTGACCAATTGTTGTACTTCATAGGCTTCAATATTATAGGTATGGCAGGCCTGCCAGGTTAAGTCAATGACGGCATCTATTTTGAATTCATCAATCATCTCATTATTCAGTTCCATACGATGGGTATTGGG
>DUSB01000065.1 GCA_012840625.1 Syntrophomonadaceae bacterium | reverse complement strand
CGTCAGGTGCTAAACCATATTCAAAAAGAAGAACAGCAGCATGGCGAAGGCATTTTCAACTATATGCAAAACAACGGTATGTATAATCTTCAGTAAGAACAAACAAATCCTTCTCCCTGCCCCAGGGGAAAAAAATTTATGTAGCAAGGAGACGCGAATCATACCATAAAATCGCCATTGCCAGTGATTGCCATAATCTTTATGTAAAAATCACATCTTTACTCACCCCTCAGCCACCCCCTGCTCCAGAAAGGGGGTGGTTTGCTTTAATAAGCCAGCCAATACCATACCCTGAATCAAAAGAGATAAGATCCACTTGTATAGTGTGCATGTTTCATCAAAATCTTCCTCTAAAAATAATCTTTATCAGCATCAGCATAAGAAAGCTGCCTTTACCAGCAGCTGAGCTTGCGGTACACTTTGTAGATGTAACTTCTTTTTGATTTTTGCTAGGTAATAAGGATTGCGGCTGATAGAAAGTACTTTACAGGTACTGCCACCCGGCTTACTATTAGATTTATCATTCTTATGCAATTCGCGTACGGGAAGGAGGGTTTTTAATGCCGCCAAGGGGAAAAACGGGGCTTAACAAACAAACCCAAACCTTTTTTAAAATCAGCGGAATAATAATAACCGGCTTTATCGGAGCGCTGTTAGGAATATGGATCTTCGGAACCAGTACAGTGAATATTGAAGGCATGACGATAAAAACAACTCTGGCACCCTCCCGTTCAGGCATAACTGAAATACATCTGCCCCCATTTGGAGTCATTGAAGCCAAGACCCATAAGGGACCGGTAAAATTAAGCATGACCCTAGAGCAAATTGAGACGGATAGCCTGAAAACACATCTTAATCAAGCTCCCAACAGCAAAGAATTCATGCAGCGATTACGCCAGCGAGCAGAAGAATCGGTCTGGGTTATTGCTTTACGACAGATATTCATCGCCATGATTGCTGCCTTCTGCTTTATACTGTTTATCTGGCGACCAGGCTGGAAACAATCCCTGCTGCAGGCACTGCTGTGTACTTTTTTAACCGTGATTTTTTTGTGGGGCTCTTTCCATTCTTTTGATGCCCGAGCTTTTAATGAACCCGAATACAAGGGGGTAATTAGTATGGCCCCTTCGGTAATGGAGTTTGCCAATAAATCACTTACCGACCTGGAATTAATCAAGGAAAACACCGAAAAGGTTGTCGCCAACTTGGGGGAACTTTTTGCCAGCGCGGATCACCTGATGGTGATGGCTCATCCGGAAGGACAAGAACAAGCAGTCAAAATACTACTGGTTAGCGATTTGCATTCCAATCCAGTAGGGGTTAAATTTATGAAAGGCCTAGCTGATACCTTTCAGGTCGACTTTATTATCAATGCCGGCGATTTAACCGATCTGGGTTCTATGCCGGAAGCCTCACTGCTGGATGAAATGAAAAGCATCACCATACCTCAACTTTTTGTAGCAGGTAATCATGATAATCCGCAGATTTTAAATGTAATCGCTGACATGGACAATGCATATATTCTTAATGGACAAACAGTATCTATAAAAGAAATAACAGTGCTGGGCTTTGCTGATCCTCTGGCCAGTGGCCAGGAGGTAGAATACGAAAATTCTGCCAAGAAAAAACAGGCACTGGAAGAGGCAAAAAAACAGATCAGTGCGGAAATAGAAAAACAGGGACCACCGGATATACTGGTAGTTCACAATTACAATCTAGCTAGAAGCCTTATATCCCAAACTCCCTTGCTGGTAGCCGGACATGATCACCGCCTAAGAATAGAGCAAAAAAAGGATTCTATCCTGATTAATCCAGGTACTACCGGGGCGGCTGGCTTGCGCGGATTCTATTCCGAAGAAGGAAAAGCTTATTCAGCCGTCATCATTTACCTGACCCCTAATTCAGGTTTATTAGCGGTAGACCTGATCGAATACAGCCCGGTATCCAAACAGTTCTCTATGAATCGCGAACTGGTTAATACTCCCTGAGAACAACTCCCTTCCGCCAGAATATAACAACTTCTTACCGCTAGCTTATAAGCACTATTCCGATTAAGGGTAAATAGGCGCCCCCGGTATTTACCGGGGGCGCCTATTAAATACTACTTGGACCGTCCTTCAGGCAGTCACAATGCCGGCTGATCTTAGCGAAGGCTGAACTATAAATAATAAGCTTCTTTAGCTGGTCTCAAGCTTGAAATCGTAATGAACCTCATCCCATTCATCCGGACGTGCATGCAAATAACTGCGCTCCCAAAAGCGCACCCTATTATCACGTCCCACTAAAATAACCGTGGTTAAGCGGGTACCGTAATTCGGACTGGTAACAAAGATCGGTGCCAGCATTCTTTCCATTTCCAGCCCCACACCTGTATCAGGTAGCTCCTGATCCTCTGGTTGTTCCTGGTCTGTCATCATGGCAAACAATCGCTCCACTTTTATATCCTCATCTTGCAAAATATCGGTCAGAACTCTGATTCCCCGGCTAACTTTCGGCCAGGGAGTATTTAACAGGCTATTACTCAAGCCATGAACACCCTGTTCTACTTTGCGGATCTGCCCTTCCCGGTTAGAGTAGTAGTACATGGAATCATCAGCTGCCAGCAAGAGATTGAAACCATTATAAGCTGCTCCCCCCTCCGGCAGGCTTTCCAGATAGGATACCGGGGTGAGATCACAACGCAAATAGTTCTCCACCAGGTGCCCGCGCGAAGGAGCATCCACTTTATGGCTGGAAGGATCCCGATAATTGGTCAAAGCTGCAAAGCGCCCTGTGGTCGTTACTCCCATCCATGTACCACCCTCCTGCAGATCCCTGCCAGCCAAAATATGGGGGGCGTCAGGCCAATAATTCGCTGGTAAAGTAGGACGCTGGTAAAATTCATCCCGATTGGCTGCTACCACCAGCTGATAGCGAGGATGGCAATCATGGGCAAATAGTATCAGGCACATAGTTCCTCCTTTTCAGTTATAGTATCAATCATTGCGATTTATCTATTTATCAAAGTATCTTCAGCTATTATAATAGAAAATCTGAAATAATTCCTTAATTTGCGTATTCTCTGTAATGAATGATAAAAAGTAAGGGAAAAGAATAGGCTTCCAAAAACTAATTGGAAATAGCCTTATTTATCATGTTTAGTAGCAATTCTCAATCACATAATCTTATTATGTGGTATTAACTACCTTTATATGGATTTGTTTTCCTTATACTGAAGATAATGCCGAGCTTTTCGATAAGAAAACCCTTACAATGTTAACAGTAATATGCTATTTTGTTAAAAAGGAGGTTGGTAAAATGACTACTCAGAATCCGCCAACTAATATTGTTGATTTTGAAGTACGCATTATTTTCCGTGATACCAAAACCATTGACCTGACTGAAATGGCAGAGGCCGCTAAAAAATCGATGTTTGATATGCTCCGTATTAGCGTAGATAAAATTCAGATTAAAAAGTATGGAATAAAGATGGAGGGCAAGGGACCCATCCAGGAAATTTTACGTATTGGTGAGAACGCTTACCAATTAACTACCAGAGGCGGTCTGGAAATCATCGTTCATATCGGCAATAAAGAAACCTTCTATATTAAAGAAGGCCGTATCCACGACCTGCGGGAAGATCATCCCCACATTACTATTCCCCAGTTTGAAGATGCCGAACCAGATGAGGAAGAATACAAGCGCCTGGGTATCTAAGTGTATAGGATCCCGCTTCAATGGATGTGGCGCGTGTGCTAATAAAAGACTCATAGGCAAAATACCCATATTGATCGTTTAACCTGCTTCTACCACCTTGGTTATAGCTCTCGGCTGAGAGCTATTTTTGTTTTTTACCGCTTCTCCGCTCAATTACGTAGAAAGTTCCTTCATAGGTAGCGGATATTCCTACCCTAACCTAATCGTAGTGGAAACTTCAGTTTCAAGCGGGGAAGCTTAAGCTTCCCCTACAATCACAGATCTCAGGAGTAAATGGTAACATTACTGTTAAAAATACCATTAATTGCCCAATTATCCCCGATCGGCCTGTTGATAATAAATTTACCAAAAACCAAACCATTTAACTCCGCTTTGGTGCTGTAATATATCGATTATATGCCGATACCCATTACCCTGCCAAACCGATTATCAGCATGGAAACCAGCATATAAAGGGATGCTACCTTAAACAGCGTGAAATTACGCTCGGGAGAGGGATCATCAGTATAGTAAATAGTAAAACCGATAAGCACTACAACAGCAAGAATCGAGGCCAGCAGATAAGGGCCACGTACAGCATTTAGAACAATGGCCAGCATCATGGTCACTCCGGTCAAAATAGTTGCACCGACCAGCGCCTGCCGGGTTCTCTCTTCCCCATAAATAGAGGGAAAAGTAGGCACCTGCCCCATCTTATAATCTTCGGCATATCTCATGGCAAAGGTTAAAATATGTATAGGTATCCACATCAATATAGCCAGCACTAACAGAACCCCGATAATATCAATGGTGCCCGTACCCAGAACACGTCCAGCCAATACCGGCATGCCCCCGGCCACACCTCCCGGTATGACTGAAAAGGGAGTCTGTCTTTTCAACCATGAGGTATATACAAATGCATGACAGCATAAGCCCGCCATGACAACCAATCCAAATAAAGTATTTAAGGAAAACGCCCAGATAATACCTAGTAAAGAAATCAACAATCCAAAAGTCAGCGCTTCCAACGGACGCAAAACTTTGGCCGGCAACGGTCTTTCAATAGTCCGGGGCATCCTGGCATCAATATCGCGGTCAATATACATATTGAGCACTGTACTGCCACTGATAGCCAAGTAAAGGCTACCCAGCATGGACAGCATTATGGTCCAGTCCGTTACCGGAAGTCCCGCAGAACGATAACCTGCCCACCCGGTGATAAGCAGGAGAAATGTCTGCTTGCTCTTGGTCAATTCCCAATAAGCCTGAAGTTTAATAAGGATTCTCTCATTTAACCTAGTAACCTCTACCTGCTGTAAAGTATCTACAGATTTTTCATCTAACTTCACACTCTGCACCTCCACACCCTAACTCCCTCGACTCCTCAGCTTATCCAATGATGAAAGCTGATCTGCTTACATCACAACCATGTGCTGAAAATTGTAGAATTTATCTACCTACATAGTTTACCATTTATATACCCGCACCTAAAATTAGGCACTATAGGAATCTACTGGCAATAATGCAGTAAATCTTCCCTTTTCTCGTGCAAACTACTATTTTCACGCAAAAATTATATGGAAAAAGGCTTTAACCGCATAAACTAAGGCCACCCAATGCCCATGGAGGATGCTTCGATTTTTCCTTTGGCTTTCCCTGCTTAAACCCTACAGGAGGAAGGCTTTATTTTTTTACAAGGGGGGTTCATTATGTAATAGATGAAAGTTTTTGCCATGAAATAATGGGGTCAGGAAAATGCACCAAGGCTGGACGGATAAAAGCCAACTGGCTATAGAAAAACCAGCCCCAGTATTATACCCGAGCTGGTTTAATAGATTTTTCTACCTCCAAATACGCCTGAAAGAAAATACTTCTTGCCAATAGCCCCATACAGACATGGGACTCATTAACATTTGATAAATCAGCACATATAAAACGAATCCCAGATGATTCCTGCGTATTTTTAAGTCCAGGGTTTTAAAAACATGCAGTTGATAGCTGTAAAGAATATAATTTAGTACTAAAGCCAGGGGAAGTACAAATAAGGTCATCGGCCCTACCAGCCAAAACTTTCCAAAAAAAGCAAGAATCAATCCGGGAATCCAGCAGAAAGTAAAAATGACGTCTAAATAAGGCATGACTAAATTAATCCCCGTTAAATAGCGCACATATGGAAGGGGCTGCTGCCATGGTTTGACGATTTTCAAGGCTTCAATCATACCTCTTGCCCAGCGGCTCCTCTGCCGGGACAGATGTTTGAACGTAATCGGTACCTCGGTGAAGGCTACCGCCAGGGGCTCAAAATAAACCCTCATTCCATTTCGTAAAAAGTTCCAGGTTAAAACGATGTCTTCTCCAATGGCATTGGGCCAGCCACCAACCATCCTTACGGCATCCACCTTGTAGACAGAAAAAGCTCCCTGAGCAACCAGGGTTCCCTGATATAAGCCCTGCATTCGTTTGATACTGGCAATCCCCAAAAAATAATCCCACTCTTGCAGTCGAGCCAGGAGATTTTCCCGACTGTTTCGCACCAGTACTGCACCAGCCACAGCACATACATCTTCCGGAGTCGATTCAAATCGCGCCATAACGTAGCGAACCGCTGAACGATGCAGCAAGGTATCCGCATCCAGGGTGATGGCGTAGTCAGTCTTTACATAATCCAGGGCCTTATTTAAGGCATTATATTTACCAGGTTTTTTCTCATACAGGACTTCAAGCTGTAATCCTAAAGATTCCCCTGCTTCCCGGGCTGCCATAGCGGTATTATCCGAAAAAGCATTGTCTACCACAATAACATGTATGTCTCCTTCATAATCCTGCCTTTTAATATAACGTAAGGTCTCCGCGATCACTTTGTCTTCATTCATACAGGCTACAATTATCGTAACGGGTTCTTCAGGATCCAATGTTTTAAAAGCTGGTTGGCGATCCAGCAGCAAGCTTACCATAATAAAAGCATTAATATAGCCAGGAATATAGCCTATACCGGCAATGATTAAAATGGCCACCGGTTTGGTAACCAGCAGGCTCAGATCATTTAACCAGGGCATGGAAACGATGATGGAGAAAACCATCCATACCAATGCAATCGAGTGTCCTATCCAAAATTTTTCATTTACACTTACATATCTTTTTATTTGTGCCGGTTTCTTTTCTGGCAAATTGGTTTGTGGTGTAGACATATGTTTCCCTCCTTTACAGCCCTGTTATATAAAGCCCTGCACTGTATAAGCTGAAATTTCTAGCGTGTTCACGATAATATCCCGGAGGTTAACATTATAACGACATATACCTGTTAAAACTTCTTTCGTCAATATAACATATTCAAAATTTTTAACCGCGTTCTACCCGCTTAAGTTAATTATGTTTTTTCGCGATTGCTCGCTGAACTATTAGCCATTTCGCCAGGATTTTCCTACAATATCTGCGCACCTTATAATAATCGCTAACATGTAATTAAGCAACTAAAAAATAATAAAACCAGTAGCCTCAGAATGGCGCCTGAGACCACTGGTTATTAGAGCTTTCAGATGTCCGTTTAAGTTAGTTAAAGATTCCCCTCCCGCCTTATCAAATATTATTTATTATCAGCTTCTACCTCGCTTAGGGCCAAAGATTGGTAGCAATGAAAAAATTGGTGACAGAATTGATCCCATCGATCGCAAATATCAATAGTTTTTTCATCCATCATCATTAAACTGGGATAAATTGAGGGTGTAATTTCAAAGCTTCTTTTCGCAATTCTTCTATATACTATTCGTAGATCTTTTCGTCTTCAGCAAACGCATTAAGCGCATCCACTTCACTATCACGTTTATTAGTAGATTTAAGTTCGTTAGCCCTTTCTTTATACCATTCATGCTGCGAAATCAATGACATAATTTCATTGGTGCCCACCCAAATCATTGATAACCTGAGATCTCTCAATATCTTTTCGATGGGATATACAT
>DUSB01000064.1 GCA_012840625.1 Syntrophomonadaceae bacterium | reverse complement strand
TATGAAGGGGTCAGCCCGGTGGGGAGTCACAAACTGAATTCAGCCCTACCCCAGGTCTTTTTTAACAAGATCCAGGGGATTAAACGGATCACCACCGAAACGGGAGCCGGTCAGTGGGGAACAGCGTTAGCACTGGCCTGCAAACATTTTGATGTAGAAGCGCGGGTATTTATGGTTAAGGTTAGCTATCATCAAAAACCTTATCGACGTTCCATTATGGAACTATACGGAGGAAACTGCATCCCCAGCCCTTCTGATCAGACTGCTGCTGGTCGTCGGGTTCTGGAACGTGATCCCAATCATCCCGGAACCCTGGCTGCAGCCATCAGTGAAGCAGTAGAAGAGGCACTGCAGCGCGAGGATACCAATTATTCGCTGGGCAGTGTATTAAATCATGTTTGTATGCACCAGACGATTGTAGGGCAGGAACTTAAAGAGCAGCTGGAGATGATTGATGAATATCCAGATGTAATTATAGGCTGCTGCGGAGGTGGCAGCAATTTTGCCGGAATCGCCTTTCCCTTTATTCCTGATAAGCTGCAGGGGAAAAACATTCGTCTGCTGGGAGTGGAACCCACCGCCTGTCCAACCATGACCCGGGGTGTTTTTGCCTATGATTACGGTGATGATGCCGGGCTGGTGCCGATTTTAAAAATGTATACTCTGGGACATAGCTTTACTCCTTCAGGTATTCATGCCGGAGGACTGCGCTATCATGGGGAATCACCCTTGGTCAGTCAGCTTCTTCATGATGGTCTTATTGAGGCCAGGGCTGTGAAACAAAATGCCACTTTTGAGGCTGCGGTCTTATTTGCCCGGACCGAGAGTATTGTTCCCGCTCCTGAATCAGCCCATGCGATTCGCGCTGCTATTGATGAAGCCCTGCAAGCCAAAGAAGAGGGTGTAGCGCGAACCATCGTTTTTAATCTTAGCGGTCATGGACATCTGGATCTCTTTTCCTATGATCGGTATTTTTCCGGGGAAACAGAAGATATAGATTTTCCTGAAGAAGAGCTACAGCGTAGTCTGGCTCAACTACCTGACATTCCCTGATAAAGAACAAGCTGCCGGATCCAATGGATCCGGCTTTTTTTCCTGCATTTGAGTTTTTACTTTCATCTGGATAAGATAAAAATGAAGGGTAGCGGAGGTGGAAGGAATGCCTGAACTGCCGCAACGATTGCAGATGCTGGTAGACATGCTGATTCCCGGTCAGAGCACAGCTGACATTGGGGCGGACCATGCCTTACTGGCTCTTTATCTGGTAGAAAAAGGAATGGTGCCCGGGGTGATTATAGGTGAATTGGGGGATGGTCCCTATCAGCATGCCCGTAAAGCTGCTGTTCAGAGTGCCGTGGGACGGTTCAAGATTGAAGTAAGGCAGGGAGATGGGTTGCAGGTTCTCCATAATGGGGAAGTGAGCAACGTGATCTTGGCTGGCATGGGTGGAGATACCATTACCGACATTCTTCAGTATGATAAACAAAAGTCATGCAGCTATCAGCACTATGTATTTCAACCGATGAGTAAAGCTGAAGCCTTACGCCAGCTGCTGGCAGATTGGGGTTGGCCGATCCTGGAGGAAAGGCTCATCAGGGAAAAGGGACATTATTATACAGCTTTTAGCAGCCGACCTGGTAATAGCCCTTATCCTCTGGATATCCTGCAAAAGTACCTGGGTCTTGATACCCTGCAGGCCGATAATGCGACGATAAAAGATTATCTGCGCTATAAGCTGCATCGCTATCAGCATGTAAAACAGAGTTTGTATCGTGCAGGCGATCAACCGCAGCTGCAGCAAAAAATTCAGCTCTATGATCAGCTTCAACAAAGATTGGAGGCGATGATAGATGACATGTAAAGTTAAAGATGTCATACGTTTACTGGAAGAAGATTTTCCCCTTTATCTGGCTCAGGAATGGGATAATGTGGGCTTGCAACTGGGGGATCGAAATCAAGAGGTAAGAAAAGTTTGTGTAGCCCTGGATCTGACCGATGAAGTTGCTGATCAGGCCATTCAGGGAGAGGCCGATTTAATTATTACTCATCACCCCCTTTTTTTTCACAGCATCAACTGTATCGATTACGCCCAGCCTGTGGGAAAGCTTATCCAGCGTTTGATGCAGGTCGGGATCAGTGTATATTCAGCCCATACCAATTTGGATGCGGGTGAAAATGGTTTGAATCAATATCTGGCAGAACGGCTGGGTCTGGACAAGATTGCTTTGCTGGACCAGGAGCAGGCGGAAGCATATCAGAAATTAGTTGTATATGTACCTGCCGGGCATGAAGAAAAGGTCCGTGCCGCTATTTGCGGAGCTGGTGGCGGCTTTATTGGTGAGTATTCTGACTGCAGTTTTCGAGTTTTGGGAACAGGAACCTTCCGCCCTGGACAGGCTACGAACCCTTTTATTGGGCAGCAGGGTGTGTTGGAAGAAGTGGAAGAATATCGGCTGGAGACGATTATTCCTGCCCGGAATGCAGCCAGCATTATTCAGCGTATGCAGGCAGCTCATCCCTATGAAGAGGTGGCCTATGATTTATTCCCTCTTGCCAACCAGCCCCATCATTTCAGTTTAGGGCGGATCGGATCCATTGAACCAGTCAAATTGGCGGCCCTGGCCAGCGATGTAAAACAGCGCTTAAATATTCCCTTTGTTCGTGTGGTGGGCGATTTAGAGCAGGTAGTATCCAGAATAGCCGTGGTAAGTGGTGCTGGTGCAAGCTTTCTTCGTCAGGCACACTCTAAACGATGCGATGTTTTGCTTACCGGGGATTTAAAATATCACGAGGCTATGACCGCCCGGGAGCTGGGAATAGCAGTTATTGATGCAGGTCATTACGGGACCGAACACATTGTGGTGGATTTATTACAGGAGCGGCTGGAACGAGGGGGTCTGGATGTAGAGGTTTTTTCCGCCCGTCAGCAAGAATGTATGCAAATAGTATAGCTTTTGCTGGAATAAGCAGGAGTTTAACTTGTTTTGTTGAATTATCTGCATAAGCAGTTTTTGCTAATTCAAGGGAATTCAGGAGAGAATAACTATGCTTAAAATCAAGCTGAGTCAGCTTAAACCAGGGGTTAAGCTGGGTAAAGATATTTTTACCTTCGATGGGAATTTGCTGCTGCCCAAGGGAAGCATTGTAAGCAAGGAACAGTTGGAGCAGTTTGCTCGCAGGAATATTGAGGAAGTCTATCTATGGGAAGAGAGTTCCAAAATAAAATCGCAGGTTGATTTTCAAGAGGTTTATAAGGATTCCCTTGCTGTTACCAGGGAGTTTATGCTGGAGGCCAAATTAGGAAAGCCCATTGATGAAAAAGAGATTAATGCTACAGTAGAGATGCTGGTTTGTCAGGTTTTTGATCAGAATGATCTCTTTCATCAAATGCGGATTATGAAAGAAAAAGATGAATATCTATTTACTCATTCAGTAAATGTATCCCTGCTCTGCATTCTTATCGGACGCTGGATGAAGTACAGCGATGAAAAGATAAAAGAGCTGGGCCTTGCGGGGCTACTTCATGACATTGGCAAAGTTAAAGTTCCCGATCATATCTTGCAAAAACCTGATACCTTGACTCCGGAAGAATTCGAAGTGGTCAAAAAACATACGATAGATGGTTATAACCTTTTGGTTGATCTGCCATGGATTAATGAATCCATGGCCAATGCAGTGCTTATGCACCATGAGCGTGCTGATGGTTCCGGTTATCCATTGGGCTTAAAAGGAGTTAAGATCAACAATTATGCCTCTATTGTTGCCGTAGCGGACGTTTATGATGCCATGACCTCCGAACGTATCTACAGTGACAAGGTGTCACCGTATACAGCTGTGGAGACCCTGTGGAATGATTCCTTCGGCAAGTTAGATCCCCGAATATCCAAGGTTTTTTACGATAAAATTACGGATTTCTATGTAGGGAACGAAGTTCTGCTATCAAATAATGAACGAGGTTTAGTAGTATACATTGATCCCGGACAACCAACCCGGCCTATTATTAAAGTGGGGGATGAATTTTATAATCTGGCTGAGGATCGCTCTCTGACCATTTTGGAGATTATTGACTGACCCCTTAGG
>DUSB01000063.1 GCA_012840625.1 Syntrophomonadaceae bacterium | reverse complement strand
GTGCCTGGCACCGTTAGTTAAGTATTTTGCCATACAATAGGTAAACCCAGTTAGCAGCAGGATTTCCCCCATTACGGGCAGCCAGCCTGTGTTGCCTACTAGTCCTGCCAGCAGGGGGAGAACACAGATGGACAGCAGCACGCCATTGTAAAGTACTGCTTCCCCTTTTCTCGCTTCAGCTGCCGTAAGTGAAACGAGAAGGGGCTTTAGCTTTTCCTCATTTTCCTCCAGGATACTCCGCAGCAAAAATCCCAGCATAACAATAATCGCCATCAGAAAACCCACTCCCACCCAATAAGGTATGGGAAACAGCACCACCAGCAATCCCAGCAGGAAGAGCTGGAAATAAAGGGTTTGCACACTCCGGTTGCGCAGAAAGTATTTCACATAAAAGTAGATCAGGGCGTAGGCCTTTTTAAAGGGGATCCCCAATCTTCTCTGGGACCAGAAGGAATACCCTTTTCTTTTGCGTAAAGGCTGGCCTGCATATCCCAGCAGCAAACCCATCAAGCTAACATCATAAAAAGCCTCTAAGTTGGCTAAGTCTTCCCAATCCTGAACCGGGAACAAAGCCCTTATAACAGCTGCCAGGCAGACCAGCAGCAGCAAAATGCCCAGCATAGAAGCTATATAGACCTGAGCTGCTGTCTGTATATACGGAATAACAAGCATCTGCCAGGCCAGGATAAAAGCAAGAAAGAAGAGGGGCTCAAAGATCCACTTAAGATATTTTGCACACCCTGGCTTAACCAAAAACTTTATCATCAATACCAGCATTTTAAAGGCTATCATCCATAACCCGATGTACATCCACAGGTGGAAAGATACCCCTTGCAGATGCATATACAGGGGGAAAACCGCCAGCATGGCTAGGATGACCCCGGCACTGTTAGCCAGGAAACTGCTAAGCAGCCCCAGACCAACCAGCCCCTTAAACTTTTTGGGCCGCGGGAAAAGATAGACCAGATCCGCTGGCACAATATACATGCGCAGATTCCCTTTCACCGCCACCACAGCCAGCAGCAGCACCAGCAGCAGTTCATACTCCGGCCTGAACCAGGCTGGCAGAGCAGTAAGCCACTGTTGGTAGGTGTAAAAGAGGATAATAAACAAAGGAACGATAATATACAAAGCCGTCCAGAAATCAAGGATCAATTTCACAGCATCGCTGATCTTTCTTATCCGTACGGACATGCGTTTTTTCCATAAAAAAATAGCTAGGTTCTGTCTCATCTTGATTGATCCTTCGTCAGCCGCAGAAAGATCTCAAATAAATCTTCCCTTTCACAGTTGGCCGTATTTTTTAACTCCAGCAGGGTCCCCTCAGCAGCTATTTCACCTTCATCCAGAACGATAAAGCGATCACAGATACGTTGAGCTGTTTCTAATACATGGGTACTGAGTAATATGGAAGCACCCCGCTGCTTTTCCTGCTCCAGCCATGCTAAGAGATCCCTTATCGCCAGAGCATCTAATCCATTAAAGGGTTCATCGATTAAATACAAGGCCGGCCTGGTAATAATGGCACAGATCACCATTACCTTCTGCCGCATGCCTTTGGAAAATCCCCCGGGGAAATGATGCTTGACCTCTTCCATATGAAATTGATGCAAGAGTTCATCCGCTTTCTCTGCAAACTCCCTCCGGCTTAACCCTCTGGACATAGCGGCGATCTCCATATGTTCCCACAGAGTCAATTCTTCATATAAAGCCGGCATCTCCGGTATGTATGCATACTGAGCAGGTAAGACCACCTGGCCTTGGCTGCCGCTTAATAAACCCTGAACAGCCTTGAGAAGGGTTGATTTCCCTGCCCCATTGGCACCGATTAATCCCACCATTTCTCCCGCTCCCACTGTAAAGCTGAGATCTTTTATAACACTGCTTCCCCTGGTATAGCCAGCGGTCAGCTTTTCCACATACAGAATCGGCTCACTACCCTGCTCCACGTTTTCCATCCCCTATAACCCCTTCGAGACTTTTTCCATCCTATCATACCCTAAAAAGGCCGATAAACAAAAGAACCAGCCAGAACCTGTCTTACATTCTACCTTTTGCCCCCGCTCCCCGGGCAGCATAGGCTTGACTACTTCCGGCCAGAAGTCAATAAAAATCTACGTAAGCACCTTAATCACAAAAAAATAAGGAAGCCATAACCAGCTTCCATAAAGCGTTAATTACTTATTATCATACTACCCATACCC
>DUSB01000062.1 GCA_012840625.1 Syntrophomonadaceae bacterium | reverse complement strand
GAATATGAACATGAAATGTTTCGGGAGATGTTTTATCTGGGGGACGGCATGAGGGTCAGTACGGAACAACTTACAGACCGTTTTTATGCTACGGCAGATAAGATTAAAGGGCAGGTAAAATCGAGTTTTGAGGGCAATAAGGAGACGCGCATCTTTGATGTTTCCAACACTTTCTGTCGCTGGTTGCTCAGGATAACAGCATTTTTAGGCGTGTTACCCGGTTCTTATACGGTGATGAAAGAGTTTGATAATTCCGACGGGCCGAGCCTGCTCGGAAAGAGCATTTTAATGTCTCTGGCTGTGATGATAACTGTTTTTATAGTTATGCATATACTGGTAAATTGGAAAGGTATGCAAAAGAAAAGAAGATTCACACAGTTATTTCTTGCATTGTTATTTTCCGGGGCAATTTGCGGTGTATTAATTTACGGGACTATTTCGGCGGGGATCTTGCCGGTTGGCATTGCTTCCATATTATCTGTAGTTATTTTAGGAATATTAGCCAGTTCCTGTAATCGCCGGACCGAACTTGGCATATGGTACGAGGAGCGGTTAGTCGGATTCAGAGAATTTCTTAAAGCTACAGAATTAGATAGAATTAAAATGCTTGTAGAGGAAAATCCCCATTATTTTTATCATGTTTTACCCTTTGCCATGGTATTGGGTGTTACTAATAAATGGGCAAAAAACTTTGATGGCATTATGACCCAACCTCCGGATTGGTACCATTCTGCAACTGTACAAAGCGGGTTTAATGCTTCCGGGTTTGCATATGATCTTGAAAGCGGTATGAGAAGTGTCTCAGTAGCCATGCTTTCCAGGCCATCTTCGGATAGCGGGGGTAGTTCCGGCGGCGGAAGTTCCGGCGGCGGCTCCGGCGGTGGCGGCGGGAGGAGTTGGTAATATATAAATGATACTTAACAGTAAGGCAAATTGAAAGGGGTTGATCATTATAAAAGCCCGTTATTATCCAAGGAAGACGGCTGGCTTATTACTTTTTCTTTTATTTGTAGTGGTTTTCAATATTATGTTTTACGGTTTAAATTGTATAGCCGCACCGTCCGAAATTGGTGCTTGGGAATTGAAAGAAAAGGATGTATATTTGATAAATGGATACGAAAGAGGAGGTAATGAATCGCACTTGCCTGAAGGTAGTATACTAGATACCTCCTTTGCTGAAGAAACTGGGGGTATTGTACGCCTTGGTAGTAGGGAAACATCTACAACCAAATTTGTAGATAATCAGATAATCTGTGAGGGGCATTGGCTTGCTTACCGAAGACCAGGTATCCATCCAGAAGAAATAGTGTTTGAATATGATGCCTTATTATCAATTATGGTCTCTGAACCGCCTGCACGTATTGTTCCCGGGGATTTGGTTGAATTAAATGCTTCAGGATATGTTCAACAACAAAATATATATAACCCTGATGGATATGATCCATTTATACCGGATGGTAGTGCATATGTTTATGTCCAGTATGGCGATGAAACCGGATTTGGGAGGATTGAATATCCATTTAAAGAAAACAAGTTAGAACACAATGGTGATTGGACATTTGTTTCTTTATCAGTACCGGAGAACAAGGGTACATATAGTTGGAATGTTTTTGAACTTGAAGATTCGAATCGAGAATTTAATATATATGTAGAATGTACTGTCACGCCCGGCGACCCATATGCTGTTGTAACTAAAAAATATCATTATGCCTGGAATGGCAAAGCTGTTTCGGCTGTTCCTGCTCCCTCAAATCCGGTAAGACAAACCGACGATTCAGGTCCAAAAACCTCAGCAGGTGAAGAGACGACAGATGTCAAAACCGCTGCAATCTTGGGTATTGCCGCTACCGTGGCCGCCATTGCAGGGGCAGGTGCCGCGACAGCAGGAGGGACTGCAGGAGCTGCTGGCACTGCCGATCAAAAAGTCACAGAGGAAGCTGCCCGACAAAAAACCGGAGATTTTCGGATGGTTCTTTTCAAATCCTTCGGCGATACTATATTCCATGGTAAGACTAATCAGTATATAATGGCACGGATTGAGCGAAAAAATGAAGGAACGGGATTGTGGGAACTTGATTCAGCTCGAAGCGATGCTATCTCCATTACAATTTCACCGGTGGATGGTTTGGGACTCTACCCGCCACCTTCCAATACTGCTGTGCAGGGCAAGGGTAATACGATTATGCTTCAGAATGAAAAACCTAAAGCCACAGAAGCTACTCTGTTCCTTAAATTTTTGGCACCGGACGGAGGATATTTTCAGCGCAATATGAAATTTAAACTTTCAGGTGAGCCGACAATCAAACTGGCCGCCAATAAGGTATGGTTTTTAGAAGGGGACTATGAACCCTTTGAATTGGAATGCCAATTAATCGGTTATGATCCTTTGGAACATAATATCCTTTTGGAAGGAGACAAAAATTATGTAACTTTAAAGATGGCTAAGAATTCTAAAGGGGATGACGTAATAAAGG
>DUSB01000061.1 GCA_012840625.1 Syntrophomonadaceae bacterium | reverse complement strand
CATGATCCTCCACGTGAATGGGGGCAATTTTGGTCACTGGCTTTTCACCAGCAAATCCTATGGGATGTGAGGAGGTATCCATAAACAAAACATGCCAGCTGATGGCACAGCCCTTACCAATGCGAATTTCATCCACTGCCAAAAGATTGCTCCAATCACCCACGTATGAATTATCACCAATATAGATTCGAGCTCCATCCCCCATAGAAAACCTTACCATTCGTTCCAGCAGTACATTATTGCCTACATGGATTTCGGCTCCCTTGCCTAAAAAAAACTCGCCCGCGTTACGAGCACGGAGGTTGGAACCATAAGTCGTAAGCTTTCGTTTAACCCTTTGCGTGGAAATAAAATCACTAATCTGCTCCCACATATGCATCCCCCCGCCGATAGCTACTTTTTATCCATCTCTAAATCTTTAATTCCCTGACGTGCCAGTTCATCACAACGTTCATTCCAGTGATCCCCGGCATGTCCCTTAACCTTTTTCATATGAACCCGATTTTTTTGAGCCAGGGTCAGCAGTTCTTTCCACAAATCCTGGTTGGCTACCGGCTCTTTCTTGCTATTCAACCAGCCATTTCTCTGCCAGTTCTGCAGCCAGTTCTGTTGAAATGCATTAACTACATAAGCACTATCAGAATAGACGTAGATATCCCAATCCTCAACCTTGACTGCTTTTAAAGCCTCAATTACAGCCTTTATTTCCATACGCTGATTGGTGGTGTTGGCTTCGCTTCCGTAGATTTCTTTTTTATGTTCACCCCATAAAAGAACGGCTCCCCATCCACCGGGACCAGGGTTACCTGAACAGGCTCCATCGGTATAAATAGTAATTTCTTTCATTATAGTGGCTCCTGACTTTTCAAACTTTGCCAGTGCCGGGGATTGGCACTTACCTGTTCCACAGCAGCGGTTAAGGCTACGATAACATCCAGTTCTAATTGTTTATCCAGAAACTCCGCCCGGATATACGCTTCCCCTAGAGCTGTTGTTACATAACGGGGCGGAAGCTGATTTAATGCCCAAGCAGCTATGTCATCCCGGCATAACTCACAACAGCAAATATTAGCTTTTTGCGCCATCACCTTATCCAGATGACTCCACACTACCTGCTCTACCACATTATAAATTGCCAATTCTCTCCAGCCCCATTAATCCTTCAGCTCTAAATATGACTATACCAGACAGCTACGCGTCACCCCGCCTAGATGATAGCCTCCTGCTTGATAGTGTATCGGAAGCCCCCCATTATGTAAATAATAAATCGCAGCAGGCAGCGACTCCCCGGAATGAATTCCGGGGTTTTTCCTGCCCATTAAATTAGCTGTCAGCAATCCTGGTGGATGTATCCTCCGCCTGTTTTACATAGGAAGCCACATCTCTATCCAATAGTGCTTCATTATCCCGCTGTCTTTCCTTGTTAATGCTGCGGGCACGATCCTTCAACATCCTATGATCGGTTTTGTAAAAACCAGATCCCTTAAACACCACACCTACATTCTTGCTGATCAGACGCTGTACCTTCCCCCCACAGGTTGGGCAAGTGCTAAGCGCATCTTCTGTTATCCTTTGTTTTAGTTCAAAATGACCGCAGTTTTCACATTTATATTCGTACGTCGGCATTTTCCCACCCCCCAAAATTTTATCATACCCCATATAGAACCTGTGTTTTATTTTGTCACATATTTACAGACATGTTGCCAGAAGGGTTGAAAAAAGCATAAGCGACATGATACCATTCCAAACCCCATGGGCCAGAGTAGTAACCAGAATACTGCCTGTTTTCTCATAGAAATAGCATAAAGTCATTCCGCCGATAGCCAGGGGTATGGTTCTCCACAAATCCCAGTGAGCGACACCAAAGATCGCTCCAGCCAGAATAGCTCCCCCAACCGGTCCTAAATAGCGACGACAAACCGGATAAAGCATCCCTCTATAAAATAGTTCTTCCGAAAAAGGTCCCAGAACAGTTCCTATTATGAGAATCAAAACAATGGAAGCAAGATCCTGGGTAGACCGTAGCATGGTTTCAAAATACTGCGGTTCAAGCTGGGGCTGAAAATACTGAATAGGAATACTAAGAATTAGAATTAAAATAGTAAGTCCCAGTCCTCCTGCCAGGCCATAGCGGAAAAATGAAGAGGCCGAAACCCATTTTACACCCAAATCATGCCAGCTACCTCTGGATAAACCCGCTGCCAATAGATAGGTAAAGCCAACCAGACATAAAAATTGCAGTAAAAAAGCCAGGAAAAAATTCCCCACCGGTCCGGTTTGAAAATAAGCTGTTAGATAAGGTGCAACATACCAGCCATATATTGTTACCACCAACATGGTAGCAGCATAAGCCAGAATAACTTCCACCCATCCCCAGCGTGGTTTATTTACCAACCATACCCCTCCACTTCAATAACATTATATACGCAATAATATTCCAGGCACTTTGTCAATATTATATTAATGCGCTCGGGAATACTAGCATTAAGCATAAGGATTCTATGGGCAGCCTTTAAACAGCCAGGAGGTATCACATCATGGTATCAATACTCTTTATTCTTTTAATTACCATTACTTTAAGCTTACTTATATACTGGATTTTAAGCAGCATCAAGGATAAATAGCAAATAATTTTCCCCTGCAAACTATCCAACTCACCATCAAGATGCACCTCAAGGTTAACCTGAATATCTGTGTTTTTTATAAAATAACCGTTCTCTACCTCTGTCTTTATTTCCTGCCCACCTGATCAGAGTACAATATCGCTACAGCTACATCTTCTATACCAGAAAGAATCTAAGGCGTACTACCAGCCTATCCCTGCAAATACGCCCCGGGATCAGAGCTCTTATCTTTACACCTACATCCTCCTGGAATAATTGTTTAGTATAACCGCAATAAAGGCTTACTATGCCAAAGGAGCCAGGTACACTGGCTCCTTTGGCTGGCTATTCTATTATTCTAAATGGCTTTCTGGTTTAGAAGATGATTAAGCTTACCAGAACTAAGAAGGAATGGGTAAAGAAAAAGGTAGCACTGACCCGCTCTAAAGGCCAGTTAAACAGCTGACTGATCATAGTTTTACCAGCAAAGAACCGTCTAAAATATACCGCGATCATGCTCATATGATAGACTTCAACCCCCATGAAGGCAGCTGTTACGAACCGTAGTACGGGGTTGGTAAGCAGATAAAAAGATAGAATGAAGTAAACAAGCTCCAGCAGCAGCGATAAAAAGTACATCAGCCACAGCTGTGTCTTACTGGCTCGCCCTCGTTCAATCATCCATGCTGCCAGTGACTTCAGCATCTCCATCTCAAATACCTGTGGTTCACCCTTAATAATACGAACAAAATATACCGAATAAACTACGAAAATGATTCCGGCCATGATCCCCAGAACCGCTTTCATATCTTTACACAACCTTTCTGAGCGGCAATCGTTTTTACTATACCACAATTGCGAATATTGCAAAATAAATTCAAGCTAGGCGCAAAGACAGCCGTCCAGAATGGCAGCTGTCTTGATCTGAGGACAGATATTGCTTATAAAAACATTCTCAGGATACATTGACCTGGGAGCTTTTATCTGTTACATCACAGATTTCCAAGGCCTTACGGATCCGATTTACCATATAATCACGATCTTCGGGCTTATGTACATAGTCCAGATCATCCACCTGAATAACCAGAAGCTTCCCCATGGAAAAATTTTTGTAATTATCATCATAGTACTGGTTGAGCATGTCCCAGTATTCCCTTTCTACTTCCACTTCATCCGGACGTCCCCGCTTATGAATACGCCGGATAGCCTCATCGGTATGAACACGCAGATAAACCATTAAGCGAGGAGGAGCTACATGCTCCAGAAGGGTGTGCAGCAGATTATTATACACCGCATATTCCTCCGGGCTCAAATACCCACTAGCCAGATACATCCGGGCAAAAATATCATCCGAATAAATGCTTCGATCCATCACCGCCTGTCCAATCTTCATCGCCTTTTGATACTGTTTGAAACGATTGGTAAGAAAATTAGTCTGCATTGGAAAGGCCCATTTTTCGCGATCATTAAAGAATTTATGTAAAAGTCTGTTTTCATCTTCAAACATTTCATTAAAGGGGGTCAGGCCCATTTCCTCACAAATAATACGCACCAAACTCGATTTGCCCACGCCTGTAACCCCGTCTACAACCACCTGCACCCGGTTCTTATCCTCCACCTTAATACCCCTTTCCACCAATCTATTCCCCTCATTTAAACTCTTTACATTTATCTTCCTACTTTCACAGGAAAAAATCAATCATTCCAGCATTAATTCAAAACCTCCACCGGGTTGGAAAACCGTATCTAGTAAAGATCAGCCATAAGATGAGGGTATAAATGCTGCCCGGTCAGAAGCGCCAAATGTTATAATAAATGCATGATGAAGCAGAAAAAACTAATACTAATTCAAAAGGAGGTAGGCCATGCATAAACGGTTGATCCTGCTGGGAACCCTGTTGTTAACGATAACATGCTTATTGTTTTCAATCCCCACAGCCGCTGCTGCCCCTCCTGTTACTATTTACACCTTTACCATTGAAGATACCGTAAGTGCAGGAACCAGCCGATATATAACACGTGGATTAGATCAGGCGGTTCAGGCGGATGCCGATGCCATTATACTCTATATCAATACCCCCGGAGGATTGGTTTCCTCCACCCTGGAAATGATTCAGGCTATTTCTGCTTCTCCCATTCCAGTCATTACCTATGTTCAACCACAGGGAGCCATCGCCGCTTCCGCAGGAACCTTTCTTCTGCTCAGCGGCCATGCTGCCGCTATGGCGCCCGCCACCAGCTGTGGAGCAGCTATGCCAGTTAATCTTACCTCACCAGGGCAAACCCCCCAGACAGCTGATCAGAAAACCATTAATTATCTCGCTGGCCACATGAAAAGCCTGGCCAAAGAAAGAGGACGCCCGGCTGATCTGGCCGAGCGTTTTGTCAAAGAAAATCTAACCCTCGATAGTAATGAGGCTCTGCAGAAAGGAGTAGTTGAATACCTAGCCCAGGATACGCAAGACCTGCTGTCACAGCTTAACGGTCAAACTATCCAGCTGCCCAATGGAAAGGAAACAGTCCTGCAAACCGCTTCAGCAAAGCTTATTGACTCTCCAATGAATAATAGTGAACGCTTTGTCAGCATTCTCAGTGATCCCATGTTATCTATGATTTTTTTAACCACCGGTATTTATGGTCTGATTATAGGTTTCAGTACCCCTGGCTTTTTCCTGCCGGAAATTTTAGGTGGGATCTGTCTGGTACTGGGGCTTTTTGGGCTGGGCCTGTTTGAAATAAATCTCACCGCTGCTCTACTGATTCTGTTTGGGATAGGTCTGATCATTGCAGAATTATTTACGCCTACCTATGGAATCCTGGGTGTTAGCGGAGTGGTCAGCATTGTACTGGGAATACTCTTTTTCCCGCTGGAGCCTTTAATGCCCCAGAAATGGGCACTTAACTTTAGAACAGCCGCATTAGGAATTGCTGCCGTAGGATTCCTGCTGGTACTCTGGATTGTTGTCGGGCTGGTCAACCTTCGTCAACATCCCCCCATCCATGGTGCTCAGGAATTTAGCGGCCTACAGGGAACAGTCCTGCAGACACTCAACCCGCTTGGGCAAGTACAAATACAGGGTGAAATATGGCAGGCAGTTAGTGAAGACGGTCAGGAAATTCCTGCCAACACGTCTGTAAGGGTAAAGACCCGTCAAGGGTTGACCTTGATTGTTGAGCCGGATAAAAAAGATAAATCCGAATAGAAACTAGAAGTAACCCTGATAATGTTTAGGAGGCGATGAAATTGTTAAATGTACTGGCCAACTGGCTTATGGTCATCGTATTGGTGGTATTGTTACTCAGTGCTTCGATTAAGATTATTCCTGAGTATGAACGAGCCGTGTTGTTCCGTCTGGGACGCCTGGTGGGCGTACGTGGTCCGGGATTAATTTTTATCATCCCGGTCGTCGATCGTATTACACGCATTTCTTTACGTACAGTGGTATTTGATGTTCCCCCCCAGGAAGTAATAACCCGTGACAATGTTACCTGCAAAGTTAATGCCGTACTCTATTACCGTGTAGTGGTCCCCGACAAAGCGGTAGTCAACGTAGAGCAATACGATGAAGCCACCAACCAACTGGCTCAAACCACCCTGCGCAGTGTGGTAGGAACAGCTGATCTGGATGAACTGCTGTCAGAACGTGATAAGCTAAACCAGACCATCCAGCATATTGTTGACGATGCTACCGATCCCTGGGGTATTAAGGTCACCGCAGTAGAAATCAAAGACGTGGTTCTCCCCAGTGAAATGCAGCGAGCCATAGCCCGACAGGCCGAAGCAGAAAGAAATCGGCGGGCACTGGTTATTCAAGCCGAAGGAGAACAACAGGCCGCACAATTGCTTTCGGAAGCAGCCGAGATACTCAACTCAAAACCGGGCGGCATCACTGTTCGTGTTCTACGCACCCTGTCAGAAGTAGCTAACACGCAAAACACCACCATCATTTTCCCTTTGCCGATGGAATTTCGTAAAATTCTGGGACAGCACAAAGCAGACGAAAATTAGCCTTATAACTGACAAAAGCCGGGATCTCCCGGCTTTTACCTTATATGCCAATAAGCCTCTTATACTTTTAAAAAAACACTCCCGTTGGGGGAGGCCTGAGCAGCGATTTATGCTCTCTTTTTAATGGCTTCATTCAGTGCCCTGACCATTTCATCGGCGTTAATACCGTGCGCATTGGCTCCCTGCTCAACGGTTTCAAAAAGAGCACCACTGCAGCCTAGGCATCCCATCCGAAATTGTCCGAAAATAGGTAGTGTCTGCGGATACTTTTCTACGATGTCTTTAATAAGCATATCTTTTGTAATCATGATGTACACCCTCCTACTGTAGTTATTTTTAGTTATTGTACCATGTAGCAAACAAATCTATAAGCAGTTTCTATAGATATTGCTGCTATGTTATAATACAGCAGTTAAATATGATATCCTCTAAAGCCGGAGAGGCATTATGATCGCTTTTTTACCGCTTCATTCAGCGCCCTGATCAATTCATCAACATCAATTCCTTGTGCAGCTGCTTTTTTCTCAACCGTATCAAAAAGATCCCGGCCACAACCCAGACATGCCATCCGAAATTGCCCAAAAATGGGGAGTGTCTGCGGATGTTTTTCTATAATGTCTATAATACGCATGTTTTTTGTAATCACAATATACCCCCTCCTATTTATGATGGCTTTACTTATTGTATCATGTTGAAAACAAATGCAGCGTCTGGTGATAGCGCTGCATATTAGCTCAGGATATTTATTAATTTAGAAGCGGTTTAATCGGGTTTTGTCTCCAGGATCTGTGCTGAACCGTGTAACTGAGTATAAAGCCTGACCTTTCCCCGCCATAAACGTGCCATATGTTTTAAGGTTTCCAGCGCATAATGCAGATGCAGTTCACGTCCATCCCATTCATGCTCTAAAATAAGGGTATGGTCTGTTTTTTTTACTTCCACTACATATATACTGGGGATTTTATTCACCCCTGTATTCTGAATCAGGGTATCCCGGATTTGTTTCCAGCCTTCCTCGTCTACCACTTCACGCACAATATAATCCCGGCCGCTTTTTTGATACTGAAAAAGGTTTAATTCCTCACACAGCTCCCGGGTTAAATAAAGGCGCAGAAAAGATACATCCCGTTCCTGTTCCCGCACCTGAAAGATAAACTCCGGCTCCTCCTTATGCTTCTTATAGAGATCCATAAAAATGCTAAAACCCAGATGATACGGATTCAATCCTCCTGTAAAAGGCCGTATAACCAGATTATGATGCTTTAAAAACTCCAGATGCATACCCTGGGGCAGATCAAGCTCATGTAAAATCCGATAATGCCAGAAACTGGCCCAGCCCTCATTCATAATCTTGCTTTCAATCTGTGGTAGAAAATAGGCGCTTTCTTCTCTAATAATCTGCAGTAGATCCCTTTCCCATTCATTCAGGGGAGCATGTTCTATGAGAAAAAACAATAAATCCTGTTCTGGTTCCAGCGGAATACGGGTTAAATCAGGCATTTCATCCTTTTTGTCATTCGCTAAAAGGGGATGATCGTTTCGGGAAGCTTGATAATAGCGGGACATAATACGCTCTTTTTTTTCTTCTTCACTCAGACGCTTTTCTCCAATCCACCGTAATCCCTGCAAACGCAAAGCATGAGCTGCATCCAGGATATGTTCCACCCGTGCATATCCGATGGAGGGATCACTGATATAATCGCGCACCCGACGGGCATGGCTTTTAAACATTTCGATGGTATATTCTGCCCGGGTACCAAGGCGGAAAAGCCTATTATTGCGGAAAAAATCATTATGTCCATAAACATGGGCCATAGTCAGAATCTGTAGTAAAAATGTATTATCCTTCATCAAATAGGCTAAACAGGGGTTGGAGTTAATAACCATCTCATAGGGAAGGCCGCTTATATTGTAACGATAATAGGTCTTTAACCGTTCATAGGCTTTGCCAAAACTCCAGTGAGGATAGCGTGATGGCATGCCCAGATAGGCTTCGTAGGCTAGCATATCATCATAAGAACAGATTTCAAACTCCTGCGTATATGGATTCAGCCCTGATTCATATACGATTTCTTCAATTTTATCGTTCCATATACGCAGATCCTTCAGGCTGTAGTCCCGCACCCCTATCACTCCTTTTCTGCTACCGTTAATAGCTGCTTAAAGGCAGGCCAGACATCTTCTTTGCCCCCCATAGAAACTGAAACAAAATTATGCGCCGATATTTCCTGGCGAAAGTGTGTCAGCATGGAATGATTGGGTTCCCAGGTAGTTAAAATCTCCCCATAGCCAAATAAGTTGCATACGTGGCATAGTTCGCTGGCTTTTTCTACCGCACGATCTACATCCTCTGGCCAATTATCTCCATCACTGCAATGAAAAGCATAGACATTCCACAGCTCTGGATTATAGCGTTCTGCAATAATTTCCAGCGCTTTTTGGTAGCCACTGCTGATTTTGGTTCCCCCTGCCTCACCCCGATGGAAAAAATCATCTTCATTAACTTCCTTGGCTTCAGTGGTGTGATTGATAAAAACCAGCTCTACATTAGCATAGCGATAGCGGACAAACTGATAAAGAAGAAAGAAGAAACTCCGTGCCAGATATTTCTTGCTCAAATACATGGAACCAGAATTATCCATAATGCAGATCACTACCGCATTGGACTCGGGCCGGATATCGGGCTTCAGACGCTGGTAGCGAAGGTCTTCTTCGCTAAATGGGAAACGCTCATCTTCATCATAGTCTTGATCAGCTCGTTTCACCGCTTGTTTGCGTTTAATCCTTTCCACCATAGAGCGTCTTTTTGACAGGCGCGGAGGGATTCCTTTGCGCTGAATTCCCCGCCGTTTAAAAAGTGCTTCACTTTGAAGAAGCGATAGTTTCTTCCGCTCCATATACGGAAGCTGTAAATCCTCAAAAAGATAGTCAATCAGCTCTTCCAGCGTAATTTCCATTTCATAATATTCTTGCCCTTCTTCACTTCCTGCCCCATCTCCTACCCCCTGGCCTTCCTGCCCCCGGGGCCCTGGAATGCGCTGACCTCGTTTCTCAGTCCCCTTTCCCGAAGTCACCCCCGGGCTATTTTCACCGTAGACAAATTGATATTCTTTCAGGCCGCGCACCGGGATCTTAAAGATCTTTCCCTTACTCTGACCAATAATACTCTCTTCAGCTATGACATTACCAAGGTTTCTCTTAATAGAATCCTCCAGCAGTTGCCGATGACGCCTGCGATCTTCCGCCGAACGATCACGGCTGCCCGTATCCATTTCATGAAAAATAGCCATAACCTTCACCCTAATCCTTCCATAGATTATTGGCCGCATATTTTAGCACTACATTGCAACAGTGATCACAATAGCCATTGTTTTTCATTTCTTCTACCATGGCATAATATTTCTCATTCTGATCCTGATCGCGCACCCTTGCCCGGGTAATAATACGTGATAGATCACGTACCGAGGCCACCAGTTTTTTCTCTATCGCTTCCCGCAGCGGCTCATAAGAACGATAGTTAATCTCACCTTGATTGCGCAGCACCGAAAACATATAAGCAGTAACATCATGACGAAATCCTTTCGCCGCTGTACCGGTGATCCCCAGCTGTCCTTCAATGGATTCCATAAACCTTTCATCCGGTTCCAACTCTTCCCCCGTATTCTCATCTTTGGTCTTGCTCCGGGTTACATAGGCTTCTGCATGATCAAGATAATTGTTAAACAGGCTTTCTGCCTGCTCCTGAAAACCATGGATAAAAGCACGGGTTATTTCTTTTTCCAGCATACGATGATATTCATTTTTAATTACGTCCTGCAGGAGATGCAGCCATCTCTTTTTTTCATCATCCGCCAGCTCTGCTGCCCGCACTGCTTTGATCAGGGCTTCCATAATCTGAATAGGATTAATACAGTTATGATCAGATTCGGACAGGGCATTATCAAGTGCCTTCATAATAAATCGCGTGGAAACACCGGTAAATCCTTCCCGTTCAGCTTCATCTTTTAATTCCTGAATATCGATCTTTTTGATGGCATCTTTCTCCACAATTTCCTCGCCATTATAAATGCGCATCTTGGTCAGTGGGTCTACTTTGGTGGAAGGAGCCAGCCTGCTCATAACCGCAAACATGGAGGCAATTTCTATGGTATGAGGCGCTATATGAGCTTTAAAGTTGCTTTTTTTCAGGATTTTTTGGTAAATCTTAACTTCCTGATCCAGCTCCAAACAATAGGGTACTTCTATTTTGACGATACGATCCAAAATAGCTTCATTGGTATGATCACTTTTAAACTTATTCCACTCCGCTTCATTGGAATGAGCCAAAATAATCCCATCAAAGTAAATCATAGAACTCTTACCAGGCGACGGAATTGATTTTTCCTGGGTAGCGGTGATAATGGTGTGAAGATACTCGACCTCATTTTTAAAGATCTCAATAAACTCTACAATGCCGCGATTTCCTGCATTGAAAGCTCCATTGAGTGCAAGCACACGCGGATCATCCTCCGGATAAAGATCCATTTTAGATATATCAACTGATCCTACCAGTACCGATGCATCCTGGTTGTTGGGATCAACGGGTGGTACCACCGCAATACCCCTGCGAGAGCGAACGGAAAAATCTACCGTTTCCACAGCAAAATCTTCAAACCGTCCCTGATATTCATTTTTTAAACGATATCGACAGATGGGACATAGTTCCCCTTCGATTTTTATGCCCAGTTTCTGCTCAAAATCCTTGCGCAGATGCCTGGGAACAAGGTGAAGTGGCTCCTCATGCATGGGGCAATCCTTTAAAGCATAAATAGGAGGTGCCTGTTCCAGGGCATGTTTTAAAGATTCCATAATCGAAGATTTACCGGAACCAACCGGTCCCACCAAATACAAGACCTGTCTGGATTCTTCCCCCCGCATGGTAGCAGAATGAAGATAACGGACGATTTCCATTAAAGTCTGATCAATACCAAAAAAATCATTTTTAAAGAATTTATATCTTTTTAACGTCTGGTTGCCATAGATCCTTTTCAAACGCGGATCATCTTCCGTATGGATGATTTCAATACCATCCCGGGTAACCAGATGATAAAGTCTTTCATGTGCCAGCATCACTATACCCGGTTCATCGCGCAAACGTTCCAGATAATCCAGAAAAGTTCCTTCAAATTGTTCATGTTTTCTGGCTTCTCGGTCTCTTTTTATTAAGTCATGAAAACTCATATCCACAAATGATCATCCCTCCTCTAGCAATAGATCTATATGTTCATTGCTAACCCTGGCCATTCATTTATTTAAGTATATGCAGGGTTTTTTTTATCTTGAATGGGAAAATAAATTCAACTGGCAGGAACAATCTTGCCAAAGTTTATAAAGAAGGCTATATTGTTAAAAGTGTTATATATTAAATCTGTTATATATTACAAAGATGGGGGTGAACATATTATGAAAAATATGAAATTATTCGAACCAATAGAGATCAACCATCTGCAGCTTAAAAACCGTGTTGTAATGCCCGCCATGAATCTTGGCTATACCCATGATGGTACAGTCAATGAACGACTGATTGAGTTTTATCGCCAGCGCGCACTGGGTGGAGCCGGATTAATAATGGTAGGAGGTACGGCGGTTGAAAAAACAGGGGTAATAGGTGGATTTGTCTCCTTACATGCCGATGATTTTATTAAAGGACATCAGCAGCTATGTGATACCCTGCATGAAGAAGGAGCCGCAGCAGGCTGTCAACTTTTTCAGGCCGGCCGTTATTCAGCTGCTTTTTCAGCCGACATGGACGTTTATGCTCCATCACCAATCCCCTCACGTCTTACCAGACATACACCCCAGGAACTAAGCAATAAACAAGTCTACCAGATGATTGACCACTTCGGTCAGGCAGCCCTGCGAGCTAAAAAGGCTCATTATGATCTGGTGGAGGTGATTATGAGTGCCGGTTATTTAGTATCAGAATTTTTATCTCCTCTTACTAATCAACGTACGGATGAATTTGGCGGCTGTCTGGAAAAGCGAATGCGCTTTGCTGTGGAAATTATTCGCACCATTCGGCAGCAGGTGGGACCCGATTACCCTATTAGTGTTCGCCTAGGCGCCAGCGACTTTATCCCGGGGGGCACGACGCTGGAGGATACCTCCCTTCTGGCCAGAGAACTGGAAAAAGCAGGTGCAGACATGATTAATGTGACCGGCGGCTGGCACGAATCACCTGTTCCACAGATTTCCGCCGCAGTCCCCCGAGCCAGCTATGTTTATCTAGCCTCCCGCATCAAAGAAAATGTTACTATTCCTGTAGCTGCTTCCAATCGCATTAATTCGCCCGCACTGGCTGAGCAAATCCTCTTAAGTGGGCAGGCAGATCTTATAAGTATTGCCCGGGGAATGCTAGCTGATCCAGACTGGGTATGCAAAGCTGCAGGTAAAAACCCTCATCCTATTCGCAAATGTATAGCCTGTATGAACTGCTTGCACAGCCTGTTTAAACAGGATAATAATGGCGTTTACTGTGCCATTAACCCTGAAGCCGGTCAGGAATACAAAGGTAAAATAACACCCGCCCGGAAAGCCAAAAAGATATTAATCATTGGCGCCGGCCCGGCTGGTCTGGAAGCTGCGCGCGCTGCTGCGCTCTTCGGACATGAAGTGGAACTCTGGGAAAGAGAAAATAGCATCGGGGGTCAATGGAAAATTGCCTGTATTCCTCCGGGTAAAGAAGAGTTTCGCTCCTTGATTGAATATTATGAAGAAGAATTACCTTGCCTGGGGGTCAGAATTAAAACCGATTGCAACGCCACCGCAGAAAAGATTGCTGCTTATAAGGCTGATGCAGTACTGATTGCTACCGGTGCCCGTCCACTTACACCTTCCATCCCACGTGATGATCAAGCCCGGGTAATCGATGCCTGGGATGTCCTAAAAGGTCATCCGGTACCGGGACCCCGGGTGCTTATTATTGGTGGAGGATCCGTGGGCTGTGAAACAGCATTATATCTGGCTGAAAAAGGAACCCTTTCCGCCGCAGCCTTGAAGTTTCTATTTATGCATGGGGCTGAAACCCCGGATACCCTCTACCAGCTGGTAACAGAAAGCAGCTATAAGGTTTCTATCATTGAAAAGGAAGCACGTCTGGCACAGGATATGATTGACCCGGTTCGCTGGGGTGTCATCAAGCATTTGCATATGCTAAACATAGAAACAGTGCTAAATCACTCTGTATGTGAAATCGGCCCCCGGTCCGTTACCGTTGTAGATAAAGATAAACACTATCAAACCATAGCAGCAGACACAATCATTATGGCGGTTGGAGTCCAGCCCGATCAAACCCTGTATCAAGCACTGAAAAACAGCGGTGAAAATGTATTCCTACTCGGAGATGCCCGGACGCCGGGTCAGGTAAAAGATGCCATCCATGATAGTTTTACCCTGATCCAGTCCCTCTAAGATGATAAACATCGGGATGCTTCTATCAGCTCTACTACATTATGTTTGTTTATCGGTATATCAGGCGAAAGGAGTGGTGAAATGTCTTTAGAATATACTCTGCTGGGTCTATTAAGGCGAAAACCAAGAACCGGATATGATCTGTCAAAAATAGTAGCCAAAACAACTAATTTTTATTGGACCGCTACCCGGACACAGGTTTACCAGTCTCTAAAACGCATGGCCAACAAAGGATGGATTACTCCGGAAACCATATGGCAAACCGGCAAGCCATCTAAACAAATGTATCATATCGAGGAGATTGGCGAAAAAGCCTTTTTAGAATGGATGCAATCCTCACCTGATGAACCGGTGTTGAAAGAACCTTTCCTGGTGCAGATGTATTTTTTGGATTCATTAAGTAAAGAGGAAATTTTAGAGAAAATCACTGCTAAAAAAGAGCTGCACGAGGCCAGCTTAAAAGAGTACCAGGAATATGGAAAAACCATTGTTGACCCTAAACGCAACGAAAAAGAAAACCTAGCTCGTTCTTTACCCTGGATGGCAGGAATTCTCTTTGAAGAGATGTGGATAGAGTGGTGCAATGAAGCCATTAAACAGGTAGAAAAATTAGACGAATAAATTAGAGGGACTGCAGCAGTCCCTCTAATTTCAAGCTTTCTTATTGCACCATACTAAGAGCTGATCCGGTAGACTGTTTATTCATCAGAATCTTTATTGCTCGTTCTAATCCATCCACCGTCAACTCTTCCATAGGGAAGACCTCACGAATAGCACGAATGGTAAAGGCGCCGTCGGTCCAGTCCCAGTATTTCTTGGGAATGGGATTAAGCCATACCGAATATTCGAAACGGCGGCGAATACGAGTTAACCAGTCAATACCAGGTCGATCATTGTATAATCCCCAATCAATCACGCCACCTTCGCGCAACAGTTCATAACTGGCCATACTGGCATCACCTATAATCATGACACGATAATCGGGGCTGAAAGTCCGTAAAACATACTCGGTGTCGGTATAATCATCCTGATAGCAGGTAGGTGTATGGTAAAGCCAATCATAAATACAATTATGAAAATAGAAAATCTGCATATCCTTAAAGTGATTGGACTTGTTTACCGCAGTAAAAAGCTGATTGCAAAGCCTGCTGTGCGGGGTCATGGATCCGCCCGCATCCATCAGCAAAAGCACTTTAATTGCATTTTCACGCGGACGATCCCATACTAGCTCCAGACGTCCGGCATTCTGACAGGTCTTATCCACGGTGGCATCCAGATCTAATTCATCTTTGGTCCCATCCATGCGGGTCGTAAACTGCCTTAATTTGCGCAGGGCCACTTGAAATTGACGAACACCCAGGGTTTCGTCGGTACGAAATTCCTGGAAGCGCCTCATTCCAGCCACCTTAACCGCTGATTGATTACGCCCATCGCCACCAATACGAATACCGCCTGGATGATAGCCAGAATGACCAAAAGGAGAAGTTCCACCGGTTCCTACCCAGCGATTTCCCCCATGATGTTCTTCCGTCTGCTCCCGCAGGCGCTCTTCCAGCATGCGTTTCATCTCATCCAGATCCAACTGCTGATGGTTGCGACGCATTTCTTCCGTTACCTCGATAGGTGGTAATTCTTTATCCAGCCACTCCCATATTTTTTCTGGCAGCCCCTCTGGAGTCTCAACATCACCAAAGTAACTGGCAAAAGCCAGATCAAAACGATCATAGTGCGCTTCAGTTTTCACCAGAACAGCACGACACAGATAATAAAATCCAGTTAAACTCGAACCAGCCATTCCAGCATCCAGTGCATCCATAAGTGTCTGCCATTCGCTAAAAGAAACGGGTACACCGAAATGTTTTAAATGATAATAAAAATGAGTAAACATCTATCTCCCCCTCTTCGGGAATAGCAACAATATTCATCCGTTCTTAGCAATTTAACGAAAGCCTGTTGCACGCTGCCCTATACGCCCCTGTGTTTTGTTATACAGCTGCGTAAGCAGGGTATCCAAATCTTCGTTTTTCTTCAGCAGAACCCCCAAAAACGGTAAATCTTTTTTAATGCGGCTGGGTTTTACCCCACCAACGACCAGTGCCTGCAGCCAATCAATAAGCTCACTGGTACTGGGTTTTTTCTGAATATGAGGTACACTGCGAAGCATATAAAAAGTATCCATGGCCTGGTGCAGCAGCTTATCTTCCAGATCAGGATGGTGGACCCTGACAATTCTCTCCATTTCTTCCGGTTCGGGAAAGGCAATATAATGGAAAATACAGCGCCGCAGGAATGCATCCGGCAGCTCTTTTTCTGCATTACTGGTAATAATAACAATGGGGCGCGTTTTGGCGGTTATCGTTTCCTTGGTTTCTGGGATATAGAAGCTCATCTGATCAAGCTCCCAGAGCAGGTCATTGGGAAATTCCAGATCTGCTTTATCAATTTCGTCAATGAGCAAAACCACCTGTTCATCAGCGGTGAAAGCCTCTCCTAATTTCCCCAGCTTGATATATTGTTTAATATTAGCAACATCATGATCACCAAACTGGCTATCGTAGAGACGCTGTACGGTATCATAAACATACAGACCATCCTGGGCTTTGGTGGTTGATTTAATATTCCACACAATCAGCTGCTTATCTAAAGCATGGGCTATACTTTCTGCCAGCATGGTTTTACCAGTGCCGGGCTCTCCTTTAATTAATAATGGCTTGCCTAAAGCTATAGCTATATTAACACTGTTACGAAGTTCGTCAGATACAATGTAGTTCTCTGATCCCTTATATTGAACCATCTTTGACATCCATATTCCTCCAGTCTGTCAATACTGTGCGATCAATCAAATGTTACCAAATCCAGTTATCTACGTCAATCTTCGCCCGGCAGCATCCTTCCCGGCCAGATAGCCAGTGGAAAAAGCCGCCTGTAGATTATATCCCCCGGTATAACCATCAACATCAAGAATCTCCCCCGCAAAGTACAGCCCCTTTACCAGACGAGATTGCATAGTAGCTGGATTTATTTCCCTGGTATCTACTCCCCCGGCGGTTACAATTGCTTCACTAATAGGCCGGGTTCCGACAATGGTAAGTGGTACATGCTTGAGCAGGTAAACCAGCTGCATCCGCTCCTCTCTTGTAATCTGGTGACATGCCTTTTCTGCCTGTATACCACTGAGATCTATTATAATGGGAATAAATTTTCGTGGCAGCAAATCATATAAAGCATTTTTGAACATCTTGCGCGAATATTTGTTTAGATCTCTTTGTAAACGCAGATCCAACCTTTCTTCATCCAGAGCCGGTTTTAAATCGATCTCCAATTTAACCGGAGATTTTTCTTGATCCAGATAGTGGCGAATATCCCGGCTCATGGTAAGAATAATCGGACCCGAGATTCCAAAATGGGTAAACAGCATCTCACCAAACTCCTCATTTATTTTACTTCCATCAGCCCGAAAAGAACTGGCACTTACATTTTTCAGACTTAAACCTCGCAGCTCTTTAACCCATTTTTCCGCGGTAATGAGAGGCACCAGTCCTGGTTGGGGTGTAATGATGGTATGCCCAAGTTCCCGCGCCCATTTATAACCATCACCCGTTGAACCCGTTCCGGGATAGGACAAACCCCCGGTGGTGATAATCACTGCATCGGCTTTTAATAATCCCTGCTGAGTATAGACCCCTTGAATTACTCCTGCTTCTACAGCCAGCCCCTTTACTGCGGTGGAAGTGCGAATAACTGCCCCCTGCTCACGGGCAAAGGATTCAAACAGCTGTACCACCTCATGGGCATCGTTGGATACTGGAAAAACACGCATACCGCGCTCAATTTTAGTTTCCAGACCACGCTGAGATAAAAATTTTATAAGATCATGGTTAGAAAAAGCAGCAAAAGCACTGTGCAGGAATTTACCATTACCTGGATAAGCATATACCAATTCCTCCGCAGGAACAGCCGTAGTTATGTTGCAGCGCCCTTTACCAGTTATGGCTAATTTACGACCCACACGAGCCCCTTTTTCTAATAATTCTACCCTGGCACCCGCCTGAGAAGCAATTCCTGCTGCCATCATACCTGCTGGGCCAGCTCCAACTACCACCACTTTGTTCACGGTTTTCCCTCCCGTTTTTAATATATTTTTTACTGTAAATTAGGATCCATTCGATTGTTTCAGCTATTTAAAAGGGTTACAATATAGTCTAAGTTTACATAATTATTACTTTAAGGAGGACTACTCTTGAACCAAAATTCCTGGACCACCAAGGGCGGAGTTCCCAAGTGGATTTTTTTAGTCATTATCATTATTATATCAGTCATGTTTCTCTATGCCAGCTACTGGGATCGTCCTGTAGCCGAAGAAACTGTTGATGAGTTTTACCATGCCTATTTTGATAAGGATTTTGAGACCATGGCTCAAAATTTAAGTGTGTTTTGGTCGGCTAATTTCCTGCCCCAGTATGCATATATGGATAAGGATGAACTGCTGGCCAGTCGTCCTGAGATCGAAAAAGCCACTGTGGAAATGTTCACCAGTATTGAGGGTGAAGAGCCTATGCCCAGTAACATCGACGTTAAAATTCTAAAGGAATATACCAAACAGGGGGAAAACAGCGCACTGGTGGTATACGAAATTGTGGAAGGCAAAACTGTGGCTGGCACAGAAGCAGCCCTGCTCATTCAGGAAGAAAGCGGCTATAAAATCTTTACCATGGCCTCTGTAGACAGGGCTACCCTCCAGCAGTTAAAAGATGTTGATATTTCTATACTGGATGAAAATTTTGGGCATCTGCTAGAATAAAATTCCTTTCTGCCCCAACTTAAGATTGAAAAACCGGGCCGAGGCCCGGTTTTTACCTGTAGTCTTCCAGTTATTACAGCTAATCCTGCCGGAAACTTTCCACCAGATCATCCAGATGCTGAGCAGTTTGGCCCAAATCTTCTGCCATTTGAACCAGCTGTTGTACAGCATACGCCTGCTGGTCGGAAAGAGCACTGACTTCTTCGCTTGAAGCGGCGGTCTCTTCTGTGGTAGCAGAGATGTTTTCCACCTCATGCACTACCTGATCGACAAAGTCAATAAGCTCCTCTACAATCACCGATAACTCCTGTATAGCCTGATCCACCTGTTCAGCACCACTGCCTATACTGGAGAACATATGCTGGGTTTGATCGGCGGTTTCTATTTGCCGCTGGTTAACCGCCTGGGCCTGATCAATTTCTCTAACTGTATTAGAAACACCCTCCTGAACCTCCCTGACCAAACCAGCGATCCGGTAGGCCGCCTGCCCCGATTCTTCCGCCAGCTTCCTCACCTGTTCCGCTACCACAGCAAAACCCCGACCGGCATCACCAGCACGGGCTGCCTCAATGGCGGCGTTTAATGCCAGTAAATTAGTTTCTTCAGCAATACTGGTAATAATGCCCACAATTTCATCGATCTGCCGGGCCTGCTGATCCAGTTCCCCTACCGCTTCACGTACCTTCACCTGTACCGTATTGCTTTCTTCCACGCACTGTACCTGTTCATTCATGGTTTCCTCCCCGGATAAAACCACTTTTTTAAACTCCCGGGATTGATTGCCAACCGCCTCAATATGTGTACCGGCATTGGATAGGGCCTGTGACATCTCCTGAGCCACTTCCGCCGTCCGGGAAGCATAGGCGGCTCCTTCAGAGGCTGCGCTCGCCAAACTCTGCATACTGGCATTCACCTGCTGGGTGGCCTCCCCGGTATCGTTAGCAGCCTTTAGCAGCTCCTCAGCCGCCCCGGCCACACTGCCGGCCTCTTTGGCTACCCCGACGGCGACCTGCTGTAGGTTAGTATTTAATGCCACCGCCTCTTCCTCTTTTTCTATACTGGTTTGCAGCAGACGTTTGGCAACCCCGGCGGTGATGGCAGCAGCAATACCAAACCACAGGAAGTTTAAATAACGGACCGCCAAATCAGGTGTACTTATCGAAACAGGCGTTATCATCAGGAGAATAGCCTGCACGACCATAACCATAATCAGGGCAAAAATGCTGGCGCCGACATGAAAATACAGCAAACTCAATCCCATGATCAGATATAGATCAGCAAAGATCTCCCTGGATCCCCACATATAGAAATTAATTACCGCCAAGGCAAGCCCCATCAGCAAAAGCATAATGTATTTGCTGATATCCAGGGTACCAAATCTTTTCCATACCAATACCATCAACAGTGTAAGACCTGCCACAATAAATATCTCAAGCAAAATCTTATTTAAGGTTAGATTCTCTGATCCCATACCAGTGAAATAAATAGCCAGAATAGCCAGGTTAGCCAATCCGCAAATGACAGCCATAGCAATAACCAGACGGCGATGACTTTCGATCATATTGCTCTCTAAGAACTGCTTATCTTTCATCTCGCCCCACCCTTCCCTTATTTTTAACCTGAAACTCTATATCTACAGGTATTTTGGATATTGATTTAATAGCCTGCTTTTTCTATATATTTTACCACAATTAGCTATTTTTTTAATAAAATTCCTTTTTTGTATGTCTTTTTAGCACAGGGAAAGCGGTTTACCATTGTCACAAAGCAAGGACGGCCCTGGCGTTTCACTCCTTGCTTAATACCTTAACTCGGTTTGATAGTGAAACGCCAGGGCCGTCCTCCCCATAAATGTTATATTGGTTTATTTTTAATCAGCCGTGCTCTACCTGTAAATCACCTTCCACAGAGCGAAATACGCGCGCGTCAGCCGGAATATGGCTGCTAGGTTCCAGAGTACAATAACTGGCAATAACAGCTCCGGCATCCAAACGACTTTCTTCCTTTATCACTGTATGCGAACCTACCACAGAGTTACTCAACCTCGATCCCTTGCCAATCAAAGCCCGTTCCCAGATAACAGAATCTTCAATGCTGACATCATCTTCCAGTACGACTCCCGGACCCAGCGCAACATAGCCGCGCAGATCGACATTATTCCCTATCTGCACCCCTGATCCTAATAGAACATTACCCTCCCGTTTACCGGGTATAGTTTTAGGATTGCATAAGCGAACGTTCCCCTGCAGGCAATCTATATGAGCCTGACGGTAAGTCTCCAGACTACCAACATCACACCAGTAGCCATCAACTTCTACCCCATAAAATGGAGCTCCCATTTTGACCAGAGCCGGAAACACCTGTTTGCCAAAATCATAAAACTGATCAGCCGGTATGTAGCGGAAGATTTCCGGTTCAAAGACGTATATACCTGTATTGGCAGTATGACTCAAGGCTTCTTCCGCACGCGGTTTTTCCTGGAAACGCTTGATCCGTCCTTCTGCATCGGTTACCACCACACCAAATTGCTCCACTTCATCAACTTCTTTAAGGGCGATGGTTGCTAAAGCTCCGTTCTTTTTATGAGCATCCATTAAAGCCCTCAAATTAATATCTGTTAATGCATCCCCGCTGACCACCACAAAAGATTCATCAAGAAACCATTCACAACGCTTGACTCCTCCTGCAGTTCCCATCAGCTCCTCCTCCAGCGAAAATTCCATCCGAACACCATAGCCACTACCATCCCCAAAATAATCGCTGATCACGGAAGCATGATAGTGCAGATTAGCAATGAGATCATGGAAACCATGCTCATAAAGCAGGTGAACCGTGTTTTCCATCAGCGGCCGATTAACCATGGGTACCATAGGCTTGGGTATATCACTGGTGAGCGGCATAAGCCTGGAACCCACGCCGGCAGCCATAATCATCCCCTTCATTAAATGCCCCCTTAGTTATCAGAATACGGACTTTTTAACACTATAACATCAAACCGGGACCTATTGAAGGCTAATTTTCGCTATCCTCCCCGCTAATCTTGCGTTTAAACAAAAGATAATTAATACTATCCACCAATGCCTGCCAGGAGGCTTCAATTATATTCTCTGATACCCCTACCGTACTCCATTTGGAATATGGATCCGCTGAATCAATCAAAACCCGTACTTTGGCTGCTGTACCCTCCTTACCGTTTAAAACACGAACCTTGTAATCAGCTAGGTGCATATCAGCCACTTCCGGATATACTTCGGTTAAAGCCTTACGCAGAGAATTATCCAGGGCATTGACCGGACCTTCTCCCTCAGCAGCAGTATGAAAAGTCTGCTCTCCCACCGTAACCTTAATCACAGCTTCCGCTGTACTATGGTTGTCTTCCTGTTTTTCTATGATAATTTTCAAGTTGTTGAGCTGGAAAAAGTCTGCATGCTGGCCAAATGCCTTACGCAGCAGCAGTTCCAGAGAGGCATCGGCTCCTTCAAATTGAAAACCCTCATTTTCCAGTTCCTTGATTTCTTTCATAACCCGGCGGGTTTCTGCATCATAACTATTAATATCCAGATTCAATTCTTTAGCTTTATAAAGAAGATTGGATAAACCTGATAATTCCGACACCAGAACCCGACGATGATTACCAACCTTTTCAGGGTTAATATGCTCATAGGTTCCTGAATCTTTCAGCAGGGCGCTGACATGAATACCACCCTTATGAGCAAAAGCACCATACCCGACAAACGGCTGATTGTTAGGGCTGGGCATATTGGCTATTTCTGCTACATAATGTGAAACTTCGGTCAAGCGCTGCAGGTGATCCGGGGGTAAACATAAGCAATTCATCTTCAGTTCCAGATTGGGAATTACCGAACAGAGATCAGCATTACCGCAGCGTTCACCATAGCTGTTCATGGTTCCCTGCACCTGTTCACAGCCGCTGTAAACAGCCATAAGTGAATTGCTGACCGCGCAGCCTGAATCATTATGGGCATGGATCCCCAGCGGTACATGAATCGATCGCCTGACCTCCTGAACCGCATCCGCCACCTGCCAGGGCATCATCCCACCATTGGTATCACACAGAACAATCCAATCAGCTCCTGCTTCTGCAGCCGTACCCAGGACCTGAAGAGCATAATCCGGATTATGGCAGTACCCATCAAAGAAATGCTCGGCATCAAAAATAAGCTCCAGGCCTTTTTCTTTTAAGAAAAGAATACTATCCCTGATCATATTCAGATTTTCTTCCAATGTGGTTTCCAGAGCGCGCACTACATGGAAATCCCAGGTCTTCCCTACTATGGTTGCTGTCTGAACCCCCGCTTCCAGCAGTGCTTTTATATTGCTGTCCTTGCTCACTCTCATGCCTGCTTTACGGGTAGAGCTAAAGGCAGCAATACGCGCATGATGTAATTCATATTCGCGAATACGCTTGAAAAACTCCAAATCCTTGGGATTACTCCCCGGCCATCCGCCTTCAATGTAAGCAACCCCTAAATAATCAAGTTTTTGTGCAATTTTAAGTTTATCATCCAGTGAAAAAGAAATACCTTCTCCCTGAGCGCCATCACGCAAGGTAGTATCATAAATTAAAACCTGTGCATCCTTATTCCCAAGATAATTCTCCCCTTTACATTTAGCCTTCACGAATAAAACGTACTACCTGATCACCCATCTCCACAGTTCCTACGGCATTACAGCCTGGCTCCATCAGATCTGGTGTCCGATATCCCTCTTCCATAACCCTGCTCACCGCTTTTTCCACTGCCTGAGCTTCTTTTTCCAGGTCAAAGGAATACCGCAGCATCATAGCTGCTGATAAGATCATTGCCAGCGGGTTGGCCTTATTCTGCCCGGCAATATCTGGAGCACTCCCATGAGATGGCTCATACAGACCTACCTGCCCACCAATAGAAGCTGAGGGCAACATTCCTATTGAACCTGTCAGCATCGAAGCTTCATCAGTTAAAATATCGCCAAACATATTCTCAGTAACAATCACGTCAAATTGTTTGGGGTCGCGTATCAACTGCATGGAACAGTTGTCTACATACATATGACTCGTTTCTACATCAGGATACTCTTCAGCCAATTTGCTAACAGTTTCTCTCCACAAACGCGAACTTTCGAGGACATTCGCTTTGTCAACTGAGCACAACTTTTTACGGCGCCGGCGGGCTACATCATAAGCAAAACGTACAATGCGCTCAATTTCCATGGTGCTGTAGGTTAAAACATCTGTTGCTACCCATCCTCCATCGGCTGTCTGCTCACGTTTCTTTTCTCCAAAATACAGTCCCCCGGTCAGCTCACGAATCACCATCAGGTCTACCCCTTCAATGACCTCTTCCTTTAAGGTTGAAGCATGCAGCAAGCCGGGAAAGAAAATCGCCGGACGCAGGTTGGCATACAGACCCAGTTCCTTGCGAATGGGCAGCAGAGCACCCAGTTCAGGACGGAGATGTACCGGTAAGGTATCCCACTTTGGTCCCCCAATCGCCCCCATTAACACCGCCTGCGATTGTCGACATAATTCCAGGGTGCTATCTGGCAAAGGATGACCGGTGGCATCGTAAGCCGCACCTCCAATTAAGGCCTCCGTAAACTCAAATCTATGACCATACTGCTCACCAATGGTTTGCAGAACTTTCACCGCTTCGGGTACAATCTCAACACCGATTCCATCTCCGGGTAGTACAGCAATTTTGTACATTCACCTGACTCCTTTCGTTCCTGAAATGATAATGTCAGCTCTTTTCCTTTACATAGTTGATTAAACCGCCTTTATTTATAATATCCTGCATAAACTCGCGGAAAGGAGTGGCCTGGAACGTCTTTCCTGTCCGCAAGTTCTTGATCACACCGCTTTGCAGATCGACTTCAATGGAGTCGCCCTCCTGAATAGCATCTACTGCCTCCGGGCATTCCAGAATAGGCAAGCCAATGTTAATGGCATTACGATAAAAGATACGGGCAAAGGATTTGGCAATTACACAGGATACCCCCGCCCCTTTGATAGCAATAGGCGCATGTTCCCGCGAGCTGCCGCAGCCAAAATTCTTCTCGGCTACAATAATATCGCCGCGCTTTACTTTATCAGGAAAGCCAGCATCCGCATCTTCCATACAGTGCCGGGCCAGTTCCTGCGGATCAAATGTATTCAAATAACGAGCAGGGATAATAGCATCAGTATCGATATCGTTCCCAAACTTATAAACTGTTCCCGTTAATTTCATGTTTTCCCTCCTCAGCCGACAATTTCCCATGGAGCCGTAATACGTCCGGTTAGTGCACTGGCGGCTGCTACCGCAGGATTAGAAAGATAAACCTCACTTTCCGGATGCCCCATACGACCTACAAAATTTCGATTGGTAGTAGCCAGAGCCTTTTCTCCTCGGGCGAGAATCCCCATATGACCACCCAGACAGGGACCACAGGTGGGGGTACTGACCACGGCTCCCGCCTTTATAAAAGTTTCAATATATCCTCTGTGCATGGCTTCCAGATATATCTGCTGAGTACCCGGTAAGATGATAACCCGCAGCTCAGGATGAACCTGGCGTCCTTTCATGATGGAAGCAGCTGTTTCCAGATCTTCTAAACGACCATTGGTACAAGATCCAATCACCACCTGATCAATGGTTATTCCGCCAGCCTCACTGACTGGGCGAGTATTCTCAGGTAAATGAGGAAAGGCCACCACAGGCTCCATTTTACTAACGTCATATTCGATCACCTGCGCATAAACTGCATCAGGATCAGATCGATAGACTTTATGAGGGCGTTTAAAGCGTTTATGAATGTAGGCCAGGGTAGTGT